>JBKHAU010000030.1:0-11356 GCA_046542725.1 Opitutales bacterium | reverse complement strand
TGAGCCAGGACTCCTCCAGCACATCGGCGAAGTCGAACTCGCCGTAGGCCGTCCCCCGGTAGCTGTCGCGGTCGATGAAGTTTTCGTTGCTCCCATACTGCCCGCTGTTCGCGACGAAGGGGCGCCCCACCTGCGGATTGGGCCGACCATCGATGAGGTGTGTGTTGATGTCGACCGAGAGCATGTACTGGTCGCCGTTGAGGAAGGCATATTGCCCGTCGTCGTAGCGCTGATTGAAGTAGACCAGTTCGAAGCCGACGCGATTGCCGAGGAAGGTCTGGGCGAGGCTGGCGTTGGCCGTCGTCCAGTCCTGCCACTCCTCCTTGTTCGGGCCGTCGATGAGCTTGTCGTAGAAGTCGAAGATGGTCGGATCGGAGACGGAGACGTTGGAGTAATACTGGCCCCCGGGGAGCGCGCCACGCGCGTAATTGTTGAAGGTGGCGATACCCCACGGACGCGCGAAGGGAATGGCGTCGATCGTGCCGTCGATCGTGCCCTCGGGACCGATGCCGAAAGGAACCGAGATGTTCGGGGTCATCACCCGGATGGGCTCGGTGCTGTTGGCATCAAGGTAAAAGCCCATGTTGGTGTTGAACATGCGCCCCATGAACGCCTCGCGGAACCAGGGATACTGTCCGCCCGTGCCCTGCCAATTCTCGCCGTACTGCGCCCAGGTCGTGCGCGGGTCGAGGGTCAGCTTGTTCATGTTCGGGATCCCGTTGGTCTCGCCGGTCATGAACCAGGGCGTAATCGCGTCGATCGGCGGCAAGGACCGCGGACGGTTGGCCGTGATCGAGCCGCTCTCGAGATTGAGACGGAAGGTGGTCGAGGCCCCGTCACCGAAGAGCTTCGGCTCATAGCGAATCGCGCCGAAAATGCGCTCATCCTTCTCATAGGCCGGATCCTGACGGAAACGGGTGCGCTCGTAGAGGCCTGCGACCCGCACCGAGAGCAGGTCTTCGAGCACGACCCGATTGATGTCCAGGCTCGCCCGGTTGGTGCCGAAGCTACCGGTGCGAAATTCAAATTCACCGAGGTTATCGAAGATCGCCGTCTTCACCGTCGTGTTGATGATCCCGGCCGGGCTTCCCACCCCGAAAAGCATCGAGTTCGGGCCCCGCTGCATCTCCACCCGGTCGACATTGTAGTTGTCCCACGGAATCTCGGTGAGGAAGAAGTCACGGGTGTTGTCCGCGGCATCGAGGCCGCGCACGCGGGTATTGTTGCTCGGGCGCAGGAGGTTCGCGTTTTCGCTGTAGGTCGAAGCGCCTCCGACGCCAGAGTAGTTGCCATACACCCCGCCCACTTCCGTGTTCGTGGTGTAGACGAGCAGGCTCTGCTGGTCGGTCGCGCCGGTGTCCTGGAGGAACTGGTCCGTGACCACACTCACGGCCGAAGCAATGTCGCGCAGATCGGTGCGGACTCGGGTGCCCGCGAGGGTGCTCGTCGCGCGGTAGCCCGACTCATCGTCGGTCGCCACCTCGAAGGGGTTCAGCTCGATGATCTCTTCGTCATCGGCGGAGACGTCGCTTTGCCCGGCGAGGAACGCCGGTAAAAGGGCCAATCCGAGCACGGGAGCCCGGAAGCACTTAGTGATGCTGGGTTTCATGGGGTCAGTTTGAGTTGAGGAGTGAGCGGGGCAGAAGGGGCGCCCCGAGCGAGGGAAGAGACGACTCAGTGGCCGGCAAAGAGGGGTCCCGGCGCAACTGATTTAACGTTAAACCTAAAAGCGCAAAATGCCGAGTCAAGCGCGATTTTGGGCGATTACCCCACGGCTTTGGAGGATCAACGCCCCCTGCGCAGACAAGCAGGAGCGAGCGGATCCTCCCCTTCCGCGGGGAGCGCACCGGCGCATCGTGGACAAAGCGGTCAGTCCACCTCGGGCGGGTGACGCAGAAGCCGGAGCATGCGGGCAATTTCCACATCACGCGCGCCATCGGCGCGTGTGCGGGAGCCGCCATGCACGGGGATACAGGCGCGCGGCCCAGAGGACGGGACCGAGTCCCGGCGCTTACACCTGGGTGCCGTCGGGCACGACGCCGTTTTTGCGCACGATGAGGACACCGTCGCGCACATAGATGGCGCCGGATTCGAAGCCGTCGGGCTTGCCCGCGGGGTCGAGCTTCACGTTGTGCCCGATGCGCGCGTTCTTATCGATGATCGCGTTGCGAATGAGGCAATGACTCCCGACTCCGAAGTGGGGGCGCTTGCGGGCCTCGTTGTCGGCACGATCCTCCACCGTCTCGAAGCGGTCCGCCCCCATCATGACGACGTTGTTGAGCTTCGTCCCGGTATCGACGAAAGAGCGCACCCCGATGACCGAGTGGTAGAGTTCGCAGTGGTTGAGGATACAGCCGTCGGCGAGAATCACCTTCTCCATCGACGCCCCATTGATCTTGGAGGCGGGAAGGTAGCGGGCGTGGGTATAGACCGGCTGGTCGTTGTCGAAGAAGTTGTAGGAGGGCACCATCTCGGTGAGGTCGAGATTGGCGTTGAAGAGGGAGCGTACTGTCCCGATGTCCTCCCAGTAGCCTTGGAAGACAAAGCTCTTCACCTTGTATTCGGTGAGGAGCGTGGGGATGATCTCCTTGCCGAAGTCGGTGTAGTCGTTTTGCAGGCAGGAGCGCAGGACGGAGGCCTTGAAACAATAGATCCCCATGTTGGCGAGGACGTAGCGGGGGTTCTTGCCCGGCCCCTCGATCTTGGCCGCGATCTGGTCGTCGACGACGAGGTCGGCAATGACCTTGGGGTCGGTCGGCTTCTCGACAAATTCGCTGATCGTCAGCTTTTCATCCACCCGCATGAGTCCGAGGCCGAGCACCTCGGTGGTGCGCAGGGCCTTCGCCGAGATGGTGACATCGGCCCCCGTCTCAATGTGCTGGTCGATGAGCTGGCGAAAATCCATCTGGTAGAGCTGGTCCCCGGAGAGGATGAGGACGAGGTCGTTGTCGTTGAGATCGATGTGATGGAGGTTCTGGCGCACCGCGTCGGCCGTGCCCTGATACCAGTTGTCCCCCGCCTGGGTCTGCTCGGCGGAAAGGATGTCGACGAAGCCGCGGCTGAAGGGATCGAACTTGTAGGACTCCTGGATGTGCCGATGGAGCGAGGCGGTGTTGAACTGCGTGAGCAGGTAGATCTGATTGAGCTTCGAGTTGAGGCAGTTCGAGATCGGGATATCGACCAACCGATATTTTCCCGCGAGCGGCACGGCCGGCTTGCAGCGTTCATCGGTCAGGGGGTAGAGGCGGGAGCCTCGTCCGCCCCCCATGATCAGGCAGGTGGTCTTGGATTTCATGCCGGGAATCGGTGCGATGCGGGCGCTTTGGCGGCCCACGGGGTTCGAGCTTGAACGATGTTCCGGCATCTGCTCCGATGCAAACTCATATGTGTGGAATCGTTGGATACGTCGGTGCGCAGAGCGCCAGTGCCATTCTTCTCGAAGGCCTGAAACGCTTGGAATACCGCGGCTACGATTCCGCCGGTGTGGCCCTTCTCGACGCTGAGACGCTGACCGTGCTGAAAAAATCAGGACGGGTGGAAAACATGAGTCGGCTCGTGCGGCAGCGAAAACCGGCCGGGCAGCTCGGCATCGGGCACACCCGCTGGGCCACGCACGGAGGCGTGACCGACCAGAACGCGCACCCGCACCTGAGTGCCGACGGGCGCATCTCCCTCGTCCACAACGGGGTGATCGAGAACCACCTCGCGATCCGGCGCGAACTCGAGGCGCAGAGGGTCACTTTTCGTTCCGAGACCGACACCGAGGCGCTCTGCAACCTCATCGCCTTTTACTACGCCCAGGAGCGCGCGGAGGACGGCAACGATCCCGAACGCGCCCTCATGAACGCGGTGCGCTTCAGCCTACGGCAGGTGGAGGGGACCTATGGCATCGCGGTGCTCTGCGCCGACCTGCCGCAGACCCTTATCGGCGCGCGCAAGGGGAGCCCCCTCGTGCTTGGCGTCGGCCGGGGGGAAAACCTCCTCGCGAGCGACGTGGCGGCCTTTGCCGGCCGCACCAAAGACGTCGTCTACCTCGACGACGGGCAACTCGTGCGGCTGGGGCCCGAAGACTTTTCCATCAGCACGATCGACGATGAACTGGTCGAACCACGCTTCGATCAGATCACTTGGGAGACGGCCGACGCAGACCTGGGGCATTTCGCTCATTTCATGCTGAAGGAGATCTTCGAGCAGCCGCTTTCCCTCGAGAACGCGATGCGCGGGCGCTTCGCGGCGGATGGCAGCACCTGCCAGTTTGGCGGGCTCAACATGTCCCCGCGCGAGATCCGGCAGATCGACCGCATTCTTTTCATGGCCTGCGGCACCGCCTGGCACGCCTGCCTGGTGGCCGAATACCTCATCGAGAAGTATGCCCGCATCCCCGTCGAAGTGGAGTATGCGAGCGAGTTCCGCTACCGCAACGCCCCCCTCGACAAGAACACCCTCGTCTGGACGATCAGCCAGAGCGGGGAGACGATCGACACTCTCGAAGCTCAGCGCGAGGCCCAGCGCAAGGGCTTTCGCGTCCTTGGACTGACCAATGCGGTCGGCTCGACCATCGCCCGCGAGAACGACGGCGGGATCTACCAGCACAGCGGCCCCGAGATCGGCGTGGCCTCGACCAAGGCCTTTACTTCGCAGATTCACCTCGCCGCCATGATCGCGCTCTACCTCGGGCGCATGCGTGACATGAGTTTTGAGCAGGGGACCGAAATCGTGCGCGCCCTCAAGACCGCGCCCGGTCTCGTCAACCAGGTCCTCGGCCAGGCCGAACAGATCAAGAGCATTGCGGACAAATACGCCCACCACGACGATTTCCTTTTCCTCGGGCGGCAGCTGACCTTTCCCATCGCCCTCGAGGGTGCCCTCAAGCTGAAAGAGATCAGCTACATCCACGCCGAGGGCTACCCCGCGGCCGAGATGAAACACGGTCCCATCGCCCTCATCTGCGCGCGGTGCCCGACCGTCGTCATCGCTCCGCGCGGCGACATGATGAAGAAGATCCTTTCCAACATCCAGGAGATCAAGGCGCGGCAGGGTCCGGTGATCGCCATCACCAACGCGCCCAAGGAGTTTCCCGACGGCCTCGCCGACGATCTCATCGTCCTTCCCGACTGCCACGAGGTCGTCATGCCGGTCCTCGCCACCATCCCGCTGCAGTTCCTCGCCTACTACATCGGTGTGGGCCGCGGGCAGGACGTGGACAAACCCCGCAATCTCGCGAAAAGCGTCACCGTCGAATGAGCCCGTCGCCGCCCCCTGCTTCGCCCCATCGCCTCGTCCTCACGGTGCTCGGGCCTGACCGTCCCGGCCTCGTCGCCGACGTTGCCAGCGCCATCGCAGCGGCCGGCGGCAACTGGATGGAGAGCCGCATGGTGCGCCTCGGCGGGCAGTTTGCGGGCCTCGTCGAGGCAGAGATTCCGGCCCACGCGCGGAGCGCCGTCGATTCCGCCCTCGAAGACCTGCGCGGGCGAGGCCTCCGCCTCACGGTGGAAGCAGTCATCGGTCCCGACCTCACGCCCGGGCCTGAAGAACAGGAACTGCGCCTCGAACTCCTCACCCCCGACCGCCCCGGCATCCTGCGTGAGGTCACCACCCTGCTCGCCCAGTATCGGCTCAACGTGGAGGAACTCGCCACCGGCTTCGAAGCCGCGCCATGGAGCGGGGAACTGCTCTTTCGGGCCCGCCTGCGGGTGCGCGGTTCCCGACACGCCGCAGTCGACGTCGACGCCCTCCGCCAAGCGATCGAGGACACCGCCGCCGGCATGATGCTCGATCTCACGGTCGCGGTGCGCTGAGCGATGGCCGACGCCCCTCCGCCTGACTGGCTGTTCACCACCCGGCTCACCATCCGCGTGAGCGATCTCAACTACGGCGGTCACCTCGCCAACGACCGTGTCCTCGGCCTCTTTCACGAAATCCGGGTGCGCTGGTTCGCCACGGAGGGCTGGAGCGAACGCGATATCGGCGGGGTCGGCGTGGTCCAGACCGAGGCAGAGGTGAGCTACCGCTCACAGGGTCATCTCGGCGAGGTATTGTGCGGGGGTCTGCGCCCCACCGAACTGAAATCCCGCGGGTTCACCCTCGCCTACCGTCTCTGGGTCGAGGACAGCGGCCGCGAAATCGCCCGCGGCTCCACCACCCTGCGCTTCTTCGACTACCCCCGGCAGACCCTCGCGCACACCCCGAAGACCTTTGCGCAGCGTATTGGTCCACTTCTGGAGGGTCCGTAGACAAGCGCTTTCCAACCCCGCCCACCCCATCCGGGAGTGAGCGCTTCGCGCCACCGGCCCCGGCGCCCGCCCCTCGCCTCATGCGCCAACGCCGGCCCCGCAGCCGTTGTATCGGCGGCCCACAGAAGGGATCAGGACCACGCCGCGCAACACTGCCATGGGGAAACAGACCCGCATCGCGACCTGCCGAAGGCACTTCCGCCAGGGCGACGCCCTTCTCCTCCAAAAAAAAGACCGGATCCCGCCGCTCAGGCAGGTCCGGTCAGGAAAGGAAAGGAAAGACGGTCTGGGCGAATTTGCCGGACCCTCAGGACTTTGCCGTCGCGTCGTTCACCATCGCAATGAACGAACTGGGCGAGCGGTGCTGAGCGCCCATTTCCTTATGCAGGATTTTTCCCTCGGGAGAGAGGATGAAGACAGTCGGAAAAGCCTCGATGCCGTACTCCTCGGCGAGTTCCGCATTCTGCGCCTTGATCGTGGCATCCTGAGGGGTGCGACGGAGAAAGTCGGCCTTCACCAGAACCAGCTCTTCGGAGGCAAACTCCTCAAAGGCGTCGGTTCCAAAGACGTTCTTGTCCATGAACTGGCAGGGCGGGCACCAGTCCGAACCGGTGAAGAGGAGGAGGACCGACTTGCCCTCCTTCTGCGCGGTCTCGAGGCCGGCCTGGTAGTTCTCGCTCCATTCACCGTTTTCGCCCGCGGCGAAGGCAAGGCCGTAGGCCAGGAAGGAGAGGGTAAAGAAAAGATTCCGGAAGATTCGCATAGTGTACGGTATGAAGTTTTACGGGGATTACAGCGGGTGGGAGACGAGGCAGCGGGGATTATTCCTTCCCATTTCTCTGCCGAGGCAGGGGCGCGGCGTCAACCCACCGCTGGCAGCCAGATGCGAATGCGCGTCCCCTGCGGGCCGGTCTCCAAGAGCTGCACATCGCCCTGGTGGCTCCGCAGGATGCGCTTGACGATCGCGAGGCCAAGGCCGGTGCCCTCGGCCTTACTGCTGAGAAAGGAGTCGAAAATCTGCCCGCGGAGGTGTTCCGGCACGCCTGCGCCGGTATCGATCACATCGACCACGGCGACGCGGCCGGGAGGCCCTTCATCGACGCCGACCCGAAGTTCGATGCGACCATCCTCCTCGATCGCCTGCATCGCATTGAGAATGAGGTTGAGGAGGGCCTGCTGCAACTGGCCCCGGCTGGCCTCGACGGTCAGCGCCTCCTCCGGCTCGCGCAGGACAATCTCGATCCCACTCTGCTGGAGCTTGAGACGCATGAGGTGCGCGGTGTCGCGCACGACCACGCGCAGATCGAGCCGCAGCCACATGTCCTCGCGCGCCTTCCCGAAGCTGAGGACGCGCGAGACGATGCCCTCGAGCTGGTCGAGTTTTTCGCCGATAATGGCCACGTCCTTGGCGCGTGGATCGCCCTCCGCAAAATCGAGCCCGAGGGCCTCGAAAAGAAGCCGGATGACGGTCAACGGGTTGCGGATTTCGTGTGCGATCTCGGCCGAGATGAGGCCGAGTGTGGTGAGTTTTTCACTACGCCTTAACTGCTCCTCGCTCTGGAAGATGCGCTGATAGAGGCGGGCGTTCTGGATCGCCACCCCGCTGAGCCCGGCGAGGGTTGAAAAGACGCGGCGCTCGCTGTTGCTGAAGCGGTGCGGCCGGTCGGTGTAGGCGTTGAGCACGCCGATGACCTCGTCTTCCACGATGATCGGGGAGGACAGGAGGGAGACCAGGCCAAGGGACTGCACGAGCTGCACGAAATGGTGCTCCTCGGTCTTCGAGAGATCCTGGATCTCAATCGTCTTGCGGCGACGGATGGCGGTGCCGAGGGCGCTGTCCTCGAGGCGCAGAGTCTCACGGTGATCGCCGGTCCCGGGCGTGCCCGCGATCGCCTCGAGCTCCAGGGTGCGGGCCTCCGCATCGCAGAGAAAAATGGCGCAGACGCGACACTTCATCAGTTCGAGCGACTCCTCCGCGATGCTGCGCAGGAGCTCGCCGATCTCGCGCTTTTGCACGATCGAGCGGCCGGTGTTGACGAGGGCCCGCAATTGGTCGGCCTGGGTCTGCAGCTTTTCGATAAACCAGAGCCGGCTGAGGACCCGGGTGACTTCGTTGGTGAGGAGGGTGAGGGTCTTGAGGTCGCGCTCGTTGAAGGCGTCCACCTGCCGGCTGTCGACGTTCACCACGCCGACCACCTGACCACCCGCACCGATCATGGGCACCGCCATCTCGCAACGGACCTCGGGATGGACGGAGACATAACGCGTGTCCTGCCGCACGTCGGGCACGATGAGGGGCTGCCCGTGAAGCGCGACCCAGCCCGTCACCCCCTCCCCGAGGCGCAGCTGCATCTGCTTGGAATGCTCCGGGAGCCCGCGCAGGACCTCGATCTCGAGGCGACGCGTGTCGGAGTTGAGCAACTCGATCGCGGCCGTCGAATGAGGGAAGATCTGCACGATCTCATCGACGATGATCTCGAGCGCCTCCTGCGCATCTTCCACGTCGCTGACCAGGCTGCTGATGCGATAGAGCGCATCGACGACAGTGTACTCGGTCGAATCCTCTTCGCGCATGTCGTCCGATACCATCAATTCGGCGCAGAGGATCGACAAGCCCGCAGCGCGCGCATCGCAAAATCCCTCAGTAGGAGTCCTCCGAAGCTTTCTCGACGATCTCGGTGAGCGCTCGGCGAAGCTCGAGCAGATCCTCCGTATTGCTCTCCTTCGAGCGGTCGATGGGCTCAATGTAGAAGGTATCGACCGCCACATTGCGCTCGGTCGCGATGCGCGCGAAAGAGATATCGAAGCCACTCACGAAGATGGCCCGCGCGAGACGGTAGAGGAGTCCGATCTGGTCGGTCGCCTGCACTTCGATGATCGTGCGTCGAAGCGACAGCTCGTGGTAGACGTCGACCCCGGAGGGCAACGGGGCGCGCAGGCGTTCGTCGGTCTGGAGGTAGGCCCGGCGACGGTGCTGCGCGGCGCGCTCCTCGATCATCGGCAAGAGATCGCGATTATGCAGGAGAACGCTCTCGAGCGCTTCCTGAAAAGTTTCCCGCACCTTCGCATCGCGCACGATGCCGCCGTCGGGGCCGGAAACATAAAAGGTGTCGATCGTGATGTGGTCGGCGCGCGTCAGGGCCCGAGAACTCACGATGCTCAAGCCCGCTACGCTGAAGGCGCCGGCCAACTTGAAGAACAGCCCGGCACGGTCCCAGGTGACGACATGCACGACCATGAGGCCAAGATCGAGGTCCTCCCGCCACTCCACCACCGGCACGAGGGAACCGAGCGAGTCGGCCTCCGCGATGGTCCGCAAGAGCCCATTCACCATGCGCAGGTGCAGTGCCACCTCCTCCGCATCGGAATAGACAAAATAGCGCTCCGGAAGAAGATTGTAATGGGCCTCGATCTCGTCCTCGGAGAGATCCGGCACCTTTTCGGCGATCGCGCTTTTGGAGATCATCTCGTAGCGGATCTCAGCGGATTCCCCCAGCTCATCGAGGCTCGCACGAAAGAGCTGCGTGTGCAGCGCATCCTTGTAGCTGTTCCACAACTGCTGCGCCGTGGCACGCGCGTCGCAGAAGGTGAGCACGTAGAGATACCGAAGCTTCTCGGCGTCCTCCACCCAGCGGGCAAACTTGCGGATCGTGCGGGCATCATCGATATCATAGTGCTGCCAGAAGCGTGCCATTTCGAGGTGACCGCGGATGAGAAAGAGAATACGTTCGCGCACGCTAGGGGCAACCCCCATGCGAGCGAGGATGGCCTGGGCCATCTCCGCCCCGGCTTCGGCGTGACCACTCACGCCCCGACCCTTACCAATATCATGGAGGAGGAGAACGAGGTAGAGGAGGCCTGGCAGGTCGGTGCGCTCGATGGCGTCGCGGTAGTTGCCGAAGACCGCCGGGTCGCTCCCCTGAAAGATAAAGTCGAGCTGGTCGAGGGTGGTCAGGGTGTGCTCGTCAGCGGTGTAGCGGTGGTAGTATTCGTGCTGCACGAGGCACTCCAACTCGCCCCACTCGGGAAGAAAACGGCTGAGCACGCCGGTGCGGTGCATCGCGCGCATCGTGTCTGCCACCTCGCCGCGAGCCTGCAGGATGGAGCGGAGGGCGCGATTCGCCTCCGGAGACTGGCGCAGGGCGTCGTCGATGAGATCGAGTTCGGAGGTGACGAGGCGGGTGAGTTCGAGGCTGAAGCGGGTGCGCAGTTGCTGGCGGATGCGAAAGACGCGGATCAGCCGCACCGGGTCCTCCCGAAAGACCCTCGGATGATCGGCGGTGAGACCGAAGGGACCGATTTCGAAGACGTCGCTCCGCACGCTCCGCGCGCCGCGGCGGCGGCTCTCGATGACGGCGGCGAAGGAGATCGTCGTCCGGGCGTCGCGCAGGAGGCGTTCTTCAAGGTAAGTGGAGGTCTCGTAGATCCTCTTGGCGGCGCGATAATAGGCGCGCATGAAGCGCTCCACGCGGATGAAGATGTCTTCGTCGCCCCAACCGAGGTTGGCCGCGATCTGGGGCTGTTTTTCGAGGTCGAGCACGTCGGTCGCGCGCTTGCTGCCGAAATGCAGTTCGTTCCGCACGCGGAGGAGAAAGTCGTAGGCTGCGCGAAAGGCGGCCTGCTCGTCGGCACGCAGGAGGCGCTCGTCGAGGAGCACCTCGGGGCTGATTTGCCCCAGCTTCAAACGCACGATCCAGAGGATGTTCTGATAGTCGCGCAGGCCCCCCACCCCATTTTTGATATCCGGCTCCTGGAGGAAGACCTTGTGGTCGAACTTGCCGCGACGCTTGATCTGATCCTCGAGGCGTTCCTCGATGTAAAGGCGGGCGTTCTCCTTCCGGATGAAGCGCTGGAACTGGCGGTTGAAGCGCTTGGCCAAGGAAGGGTCGCCGCAAAGGACGCGGGCCTCGAGCATGGCGTTCTTGCTCTGCACTTCGGCCCGGGCCTCGGTAATGGCGTCCTTTGGCGTGCGGGTGCCGTGCCCCACCTTCAGCCCGAGGTCCCAGAGGGGGTAGAGCAGACTGTCGTTGAGGTAGGCCTGCTCGGCTGCAAACTCCGCCCCGCGCGCCCGATCCGGGTAGAGAAACATGAGATCGATATCACTGAAAGGACAGAGCTCTTCG
>JBKHAU010000029.1:0-11434 GCA_046542725.1 Opitutales bacterium | reverse complement strand
CGTCCTCGATGCCTTCGTCGATGTTGGGGTTGTCGTTCACCTCGATGATGAAGACCTCGTTGCCGCGCTGCTTGAGGTCGACGCCGTAGAGCCCGTCGCCGATCAGGCGGGCGGCTTTGAGGGCGGTCTCGACGACGGCCGGCGGGGCAAATTCGACGTGCATCGTCTCGCTGTCGCCGAGTTGGGCATCCTTGCCCTGGGCGGCCCAGTTGTAGATCTGCCAGTGGCCGCTCGCCATGTAGTATTTGCAGGCGAAGAGCGGCTGGTGATCGAGGATCCCGATGCGCCAGTCAAATTCACTCGGAGTGAAGGCTTGGGCGAGGATGAGCTCCGACGCCTTGAGCATCTCGCCGAGGAGTGCGGCCAGCGTCTCGCGGGTCTCGGCTTTCTTCACCCCGACGCTGAAGGCGGCATCGGGCGCCTTGAGGATGCAGGGGAGGGGAAGCTGGGCGAGGCGCGCGGGCTCGAGGTCCTCTTTCGTCAGGATCCAGGTGGGTGGGGCCGGGAGCTTGGCCCGGTTGAGGAGCTCGGCGAGATAGATCTTGTTGGCGCAGCGCAGGATCGACCAGGGGTCGTCGATGACGATGAGCCCTTCGGCGTGGGCGAGGCGGGCGAGCCGGTAAGTCGCGTGGTCCACCGCGGTGGTTTCGCGGATGAAGAGCGCATCAAACTCGCTGATGCGGTCGGCGTCGGCCGTCGTGATCATCTCGACGTAGAAGCCGACCTCGCGAGCGGCCTCCGCGAGCTTCTTGAGCGCACCGGCGTTGGAGGGCGGGTGCGGCTCGTCGGGGTTCACGAGGATCGCAAGGTCGTAGATGAAGCGCTGCTTGGGGACCTTGGGGTTGTGCTTTTTCTGGAAGTAAGTGCGGGCGTGGGCGGTCAGGGTGTCGCGTTCCGCGGCGGGCAGCTGAGTCACCGTGAGGGGGGCCACGGAGACCAGCACCCAGCGCTCCTCGCGGCGGAAGCGCGCGCGCAGGAGCGGGGCGGGGAAGAGACGATAGATCTGCGCGCCGAGGCGCTGGTGCGCCCGCGCGAGGGTCTGGCCGAAGTAGACATCGAGTTCGAACTTCGTGCCTTCGACGCCCTTCAAGGCGCCTTGAATGACCTCGCTGATCTCCTCTCCCATGGAGCGCGCGATCGGGGCGGAGCGAAAGTCGCGCAGCGTCGCCACGGCGGGAATGGCGCGGTGACCGCGGGCCTCGGCGAGGAGCGAGACATAGTAGCCCAGGCTCTGATAAGCGTAGGAGCGACACAGGTTGAAGACGCGGGCCTGCGGAAAGCGGCGGGTGAAGTCGGGCGCAAGGTAATCGCGCGCCGAGACCACCTCGACGGTGTCGACCGGCAGCTTCCAGCGAGCCGGGGTATTGACGACGAGAAGGTTCGGAGTGGGCATCGGAAAACGGATGGGGGAAGGGGCGAGGCAACGCTCAAGAGGCCTCCAGCCGGCGGTGCAGGCGCCAGGCGGCATGCCCCGGCGCATAGTAGTCGGGGAGGAACTCCCGGCGCTCGTATCCATGGCGCACATACCAGTCGACAAGCTGCGCCTGCTCGGCGCTGGCCTCGAGGGTCACCCGCCGGCGGCCGGTGGCACACGCCCGGGCGGCGGCCTGCTCGAGGAGCCGGGCGCCGATTCCCTGCCCCTGCGCTCGCGGATGCACCGCGATTGAATGCACCCGCACCGAGTGCGGCGTGAAGCGAAGAAACAGGGCCCCGCGCAGTTCCCCGCCCTCTTCCGCCACCCATACTTCCTGCAACGGGCTGCGCAGGCTGCGGCGAAGCACTTCCCGGCCTTCCCGCCGGGCGGGTTCGAAGCAGCACTCTTCGAGGGCCTGAAGGGGCGCCTCGTCGGTCGGTGTGCCGCGGCGAAGGGTGTGCGCAGAAGAGCGAATGCAGCGTGCTTATGGCGATCCCACGGGGTTTGCCTAGCGCAATCTTCGCCGCCTCGGCAGGGCTCGTGCCCAATCCCTGTCCGCGGACTCCGCGCGCGGTTCCCGCTTGCTTCGTTGGGGCATCTTGCGGTTCCTTCGGGCTTTCTCCTCGAAGACTTCGACCGACAACACACGCCATGGCCAAAGCCCCCCGCACCGCCATCTCTCCGACCCGCGCGGAGGATTACCCCGAGTGGTATCAACAGGTCATCAAGGCCGCCGACCTCGCCGAGAACTCGCCCGTGCGCGGGTGCATGGTGATCAAGCCCTGGGGCTACACCCTCTGGGAAAACATGCAGCGCGTGCTCGACCAGATGTTCAAGGACACGGGCCACGTGAACGCCTACTTCCCGCTCTTCATCCCCAAGAGCTACCTCGAGAAGGAGGCTCAGCACGTCGAAGGCTTTGCCAAGGAGTGTGCCGTGGTCACCCACTCCCGGCTCGAGCTCGACGAGCACGGCAAGCTCGTCCCTGCCTCCCCCCTCGAGGAGCCCCTCATCGTGCGCCCCACCTCGGAGACGATCATTGGCGAGATGTATGCCAAATGGGTGCAGAGCTACCGCGACCTGCCCATCCTCATCAACCAATGGGCCAACGTCGTGCGCTGGGAGATGCGCACCCGTCTCTTTCTGCGCACGACCGAGTTTCTCTGGCAGGAGGGGCACACTGCCCACGCGACCCGCGCCGAGGCCGAGGAGGAGACGCACAAGATGTTGCGGGTCTACGCCGATTTCGCCGAAAACTACATGGCCATGCCCGTCCTCACGGGCGAAAAGACCGCCGGCGAACGCTTTCCCGGCGCCGTTTCGACCCTTTGCATCGAGGCCATGATGCAGGACCGCAAGGCCCTTCAGGCCGGCACGTCCCACTTTTTGGGGCAAAACTTTGCCAAGGCCGCCGGCATCCAGTTCCAAAACGAGAACGCCGAGCTGGAGCACGCCTGGACGACTTCCTGGGGCGTTTCCACCCGCCTCGTCGGCGGCCTCGTCATGACGCACAGCGACGACGACGGGCTCATCCTCCCGCCCCGCCTCGCCCCGGCCCAGATCGTCATCCTGCCGGCCGGCATCCGCGACGAGAACAAGGCCACCGTGATGGGGTACTGCGAGGACCTGCGCCAGGCCCTCCGCGGCATCGTCTGGAACGGCCGCCCGCTCGAGGTCATCGTCGACGACCGCGACCTCCGCGGCGGGGAAAAGATGTGGGGCTGGGTGAAAAAGGGCGTGCCTCTCCGCCTCGAGGTGGGCCCTCGCGACATCGCCGACAACAAGGTTTTCATGGCCCGCCGCGACACCGGCGAGAAGACCGGCCTCGGCCGCAACGAGTTCCTCGCCAACGTCATCGCCCTTCTCGAGGAAATCCAGGACGGTCTCCTCGCGCGCGCCCGCACCTTTCGCGACGACCACACCCACACCTTCGACAACGAAGACGACTTCCGCGCCTTCTTCACCCCCGAGAAGGCCGACAAGCCCGAGATCCACGGCGGCTTCGCCCGCGTCCATTTCAACGGAGACCCCGCCCTCGAGAAGACGCTCAGTGACGAGTTGAAGGTGACCGTGCGCTGCATCCCCTTCGAGGACGACCCCGAGCCCGGCACCTGCATTTTCACGGGCGAGCCGAGCAAGCAGCGCGTCGTCTTCGCCAAGAGCTATTGAGGCGTCTGCGCCTCTGCCCGGCGTCCCCCTCCCGGCCGCGCCGAGAGTCGCTCTCCGTGGCGACGATCAGCGGCCGGAGCCGCCGCCAGTGTCGCCGCCAGCCTCGCCGCCGCGGAACTGCCGGCCGCCCCGCAGGCCCTTCCGTTCGTGGGTGTCCCACCATTCCGGCGGGCCGAAGCCCTCGGCGTGATAGACCGCGCGCGCCGTCGCCTCGAGGTCCTCGCGAGGCAGTCCCTGGCGGGGCATGAGACCAAACTGCCGGACCGCGCCCGGCATGAGCGCGTCCGCCTCTGTCGGTGCCTGCATGAAGTCGGTCATCGCCCGCACAAACGCCTCCTCCTCCGCATGGACTTCGAGGTAGCGTTCGCGGGTGGCCCAAAGCGTGGGCCCGAGACTGCGCCTCTGCAGCTCCTCGGAGGCCTGGTTCCGATGGCACGCGAGACAATAGGTCGCGACGAGTCGCATGCCTTGTTCGCGGGAGACCATCGGGGTCTCGGCCGTCGCCCCGGTCTGCTCCGCCGCCGCGGGCGCAGCATTGTTGGTTTCCCGGGCCTGTCCCTCGGATGGCGTCGCCTCGCGCCTCCCAGTCCAAAGTGCAAGTGCGCCGATCAGCAGCACTGCGGCTCCATAGGCCGCAACGAGTGGTTCAGTGGCAAGCTTCTTGAGGGCGGTAAGGGACATGGGCAAAGACGCAGTGGAACCCCCCAGCGTGCAATTTCCACGCGCTCAGACGAGCGAAAGCGGTCGGGCATCCGACCGCCCGGACCGATTTCCGGTTGGCGGGGATTACAGCCCCGTCCTCACCAGAAGCGCACCACAATCGCGGTCGTGAGCACGAGCAGGACGGCGGACAGGACGCGATAGTCGCGCCACCAGCCCCGGGGGGTCTCGGCCGCCACGTCGCGGGCGCCCCGCACGAGAAGCGGCGAATCATTCGCGAGCGCCGGGCCCGTCGCCACCTCGAAGCGCGAAAGCACGCCCAGCATGCCAAGGGTGAGGAGAAACAACCCCCCCGCCACGGTCGTGAAGTGGGCCGAGTAGAAGCCCGTGATCTCGGAGAGAAAGAGCAGCGCGGCCACCAGGTGACCGATCATCATCGCCCGGAGGGCCGCCCGCGGCCGCGCCCCCCGCCAAAAAATGCCCGCGAGGAAGAGCGCGATGACGGGCGGTACGCTGTAACTGAGGACCGACTGCAGATAACTCCAGAGTCCCGGAAACGTCTGGATGAAGGGCGCCCAGACGGCCGCAAAGATCATGAAGGCGACCGTCAGCCAGCGTCCCATCACGGCCGTCTGCCGCGGCGTCATGGCCGGCCTGGCGGGATGCACAAAGTCCAGCGTGACGAGGGTCGAGGCCGAGTTCAGGCTCGAGTCCACGCTCGACATGACGGCCGCGATGAGGGCCGCCACGACGAGCCCGACCAGTCCCACTGGCAAGAGGTCGACAATCAGGGTGGGATAAACGAGGTCCCCGCTCGGCAGGTCGGGGTAGAGGAGGACCGCAAAGGCCCCGGGCAGAATCATGATGAAGAGCGGAAACAACTTGAGAAACCCGGCGAAGAGCGCTCCCCAACGCGCGTGCGCGACGTTTTTTGCCCCGAGGATGCGCTGCGTGATGAATTGGTTCGTGCCCCAGAAATAAAACCCGATGAGCGGTACCGCGATGAGCGTGCCGGTCCACGGCAGAAACGGGTCGTCGAGCGGGCGGATGAGCGAAAGATGCCCCTCCGGCAACTGCGCGAGCGCCCCGCCGATGTCGAAGTCGATCGCGGCGAGCACATACCAGGTCATGGCACAGGAGCCGAGGAGGAGCACGATCGCTTGCATCACGCCGGTCAAGGCCACCGCGCGCAGGCCACCGGTCGCGGTGTAGGCTCCCGCGCAGAGGGCGATGAGCCAGCAGAGCTGCCAGAGGTCCCATTCGGGAAGAAAGAGCTGCATCACGCGCGCCCCCGCATACAGCCCCGCCGCGGTGTCGACGAAGAGGATGAGGAAGACGTTGAGAGCGGAGAAGTAGCGCCGGCAGCGCCGGCTGTAACGACGCTCGAGATACTCCGGAATGGTCTCGATCCGTGCTTTCAGAAAGACCGGGATGGTCGTGAAGCACATGAAGACGAGGATGAAGGCGGCCATCCACTCGTAGTTCGCCACCGCCAAGCCGGTGTCATAGGCCTCGCCCGCCAACCCGATGAGCGAGGTACTCGAGATATTCGAAGCAAAGAGCGAAAATCCCACCACACTCCACGTCAGGGTGCGGCCGGCGAGGAAGAGGTCGTCGCCTGTCTTCGTGCGCTTGAAGACCCACCAGCCGACCAGGGCCACAATCACGAAGTAGAGCCCAATCACGACGAGGTCGAGCGGGGCAAGAGAGAAGCTCGGAACTTGGGCAAGTAGAGAGAACGCCATCGCCAACAGGCGTAGCGGGTCCCTCCGGGCCGCGCAAGCGGTTCCTCACGTCACCCCACTCCGCCGCGCGCGCTACGCATTCGGCGACCGCAACCACCGCCGCGCCCCGTCCTGCCCCGTGAGGCTCGCCGAGGGCGCGGGCGGATGGTGGGGATCGCGGTCTATTCGACGCCGCCATCGGGGCGCTGCGGGGTCCACCTCATCCCCCTCGCGCCCAAAAACGAACGCCCCGGACGGGGCAGTCCAGGGCGTTGTGAGAAAGGGAAACCCGCAAGGGCCGCGCTGACTGTTCGTCAGTCGCGCTCGTTCTGTGGCGAGCGCGGCGCAGGCGCATTCTGCGGGGGACGCGGCGGGGGCGGAGGAGGAGTCATGGAGGGCGGCGGGCCAGGCGGCGGACGAAGGCCCGGAGGCACCGTGCGCGGGGCACCGGCCGGGGGCGATTCGGCAGCATCCTCGCGCACCTCGAGGACTTTGACTTCGAAGATGAGCAGTTCGCCGGCCTCGAGGTTGCTGCCCGGGGGCGGGGTGTCGCCAAAGGCCAAGTCGGGGGGCAGGTGGAAGGTGGCTGAACCGCCTTCGCCGAGCAGCTTGAGTCCTTCTACGATGCCGGGCGGAATGCTCCCGCGACGACCACCGAGAGGGATCGTCAGGTCGTCGTTGGACTCGAAGGTGGACCCGTCGGCGCGCTTCGCGGTGTACTGGACCCGGAGCAGATCACCGTCTTTCGCGAGCGGGGCAGCGCCCTCCTCGTGGATTTCGTAGACCAGCCCGCTCTCGGTCTGGCGGGTGTTCTCGCCGGCGGTCACCTGTGCGAGCAGTTCCTTCGCCGCGGCGCGATTGGCCGCGGCCTCCGACGAGCGTTGCTCGCGGCGCTTCGTCAGGTACAGTTGCTGGGCCTCCCGGACGAGGGTGTCGAATTCGTCGGGACGCGCTTCGCCAAGGGCCTGGCGACGCATGCCTTCGAGGACATGGTCAAGTTCGTCCTCCGTCAGGCCGATCTCGAGGCCGAGCCGCTCCGACATGAAGTAACCCATCGCGCGGAGCACGGCGGCGTCGGTTTGCTCGCCTCCATCCGATTCTGCGGCAGGCAGGAGAGAGGCGGACGCGAGGCCTGAAAGCGCGATCGCAAGACAACGTCGTGGGGTCGAAAAGGTCCAGCGCAGGGGTCGAGAGAGAGGGGGTTGCATTAGCTCGAAAGATGAGGCGGCCCTTCTTTTCGTCAACTGCGAAGCCCTCTCTGCAAGGAGGGCGCGGGCGGGTGGACTGCACTGTCAAGAGGACTCTTCGGCTCGCCGTTTTCCCGTACATACTAGAGCCGCCCTTTATCGGGGCGGCTCTCGGGCGTGACACTGTCAAATCATGCCCTATCTCTGTCGCTGTCTATACTGTATACCTGTTGGTCTAATGGCCTATCGCTTGCCAGAAACTAACTTATCAGTCCAATTTGTCGTCATTGAACTTGTCGAAAAGTAGCACCGATGACACGGAAGTCACGATCTTTTTAAAGAATTTTCCTGTTTTTTTACATCTAGGGAGGTGGAGTCAGCGTCCCTTTTCCGGGGGATGAAGGTCGTGGAGAAGGGAGCGCGCCCGCTCGAGAGGATGGAGTGACTGGAGCAATTTGACCTCGAGAAGCGCTCCCAGGGCGACGAGGTAAGCGCGCTCGGCGAGCACATCGGGGTCGGCCCGGAGTTCGCTCTGTTCCTCGACGGCCTCGGCGTAGGCGGCGCGCAGGTAGGCGATGTTGCGCGAGGCGAGATTGACGACGCTCGCGCGCACGGGCTCGGTGATGAACGCAAGCTCACTACCGAGGGTGCAGAAGATACAGCCCGGATAGAGACCGTGCCGGCCATGGGCCTCGGCTTGGGCCTGTGCGAGGCCGACGAAGAAGCGGTCAATGCGCTCGAGCGGCGGGTATTCGGGAGCGAAGGCGGTTTCGAGGACGTTCTCGCGCAGTTCGCTCCAGATCTGTTCGAGGCAAGCCAGGAGAAGTGTCTCCTTGGAAGCGAAGAAGTGGTAGAAGCTACCTTTGTTGACCCCGGCGAGTTGGCAGATGGCATCGACTCCGACAGCTTGCGCGCCCTTGCGGGTGAACTGCTGGCAGGCCGTGGCGAGAATCCGTGAGCGGGCGGTGCTGGGGCGTCCCATGAGGGAGGACGGGCGGGGGGAAAGAGGGGCGGACTGACCGCGCCGGGATGAGCGATCCCGGCGGAGAGTTTTGTGCCGAAGCGGCATCGCCGGCTCAAGCGCGAAGTGGCGTCATTCCGGCGCATCCGCTTCGGCGGAGGCTTCACGTTCGGTCAGGGCCTGACGCACCTCGACCTCGCGCGCCTCCTGACGGGCGATGCGTGCCGCGATCCAGGGCGTGCGCGCAGCCGCTGAGAGCGCTTCGAAGCGCGCGATCGCGTCGGCCCTTTCCTGCCCCGTGAGGGCGAGCCAGAAACGACGAAAGACCGGTCGCTGGGAGGGGGTGAGCCATGGCGCGAAGGTCTCGAGAGCGGGATCGATCTGGGCCGCGTCGAGCTGGAGGCGGGCGAGGCGCGCGCGCATCTGGTCGCGCTCCAGCGGATCCATGTCCTCGATCAGGGTCAGCGTTCGGCGAATGCGTTCCAGCTCAGCCGGCGAAAGGGCGAGGAACTCCTGCAGGAGGCGCAGTTGGGCGAAGAGTTCGGAGGCGTCGGGCCGCGCCGAGGGAGGCGGTTCGGGGGGCGGCTGCTCCGGCCGGTTGGCGAGGATCTGCGGCGAGACGGCCGGCGGGGGAGGAGCGCTCGGGGAGGAAGCGCTGGCGGGAAGGGTCAGACCGAGCAGGGGGAGGAGTGCCAGACTCTGTCGCCAGGAGAGCCGCGGGCGCCAGCGTCGCGACGCCGGCCCCGGGCACCGGGCGGAAAGGTGACGCGGACTCATGGCTGGGCGAGGGCAAGGCTCTGGTGGGCGTTCTCCTCGAGCAGCCAGCGTGCCGGCGGCTGGAGACCCTCCGCGAGGAGGAGGAGGGCGGTCGTCTCCTCCGCCGTGGTCGCGAAGGGCTCCGTCTGGACCGTCGCCGCGGCGGGCGGCGGGGACCTGAGCCCTTCGCTCTCCGGCAGGGTCCAGACAAGCGCGAGACAGGCGGCAAGGGCAGCCGCAACGCCACCCCAGGCGCGCCAGGCGGCGCCTTCCGGCTCGCGCTCTCGACCCCCTGTCCCGACCTCCGCGAGGACCGCCGCGGAAAGGCCCGGGGCCGGCGTCAGGGGCCAGGCGGCGAGCGCTTCTTCGAGCCATTCCTCGAGTGCATCGGCGTCTTCTGCCGGTGCCTGCCGCAACTGTTCGAGAACAGCCGCCTCCAGCAGCTCGCGAGGACGCAACGGCGCGGCCCGCAGGAGGCGGTCGAGAAGCTCGTCGGGGGAAGGAGGGGCGTCAGGCATGGCGCACAAGATCAAACCTCGGCATCGAGGGATTGTTTCAGAGTTTGGCGGGCGCGAAAGATCCAGGTCTTCACCGCGCTTTCGCTGGCCCGCATGATCGTCGCGATTTCGGCATAGCTGAGTTGTTGCTGCTTGAGCAGGAGAATGGCGGTGCGCTGGTTTTCCGGGAGGTTGGGGAGGGCCACGCGGAAAATCTCTTCGAGCTCGGCGAGGCGTCGGTCGGTCGCACTGCCGTCGATCGCATGAAGCTCCTCCGGTGCCGTCGGCGTGGCGGGACGACGCGCTGCCTTTTGCACCGCATTGATGAGGAGCCGCCGGGCGATGTGGAAGAGATAGGTGCTGAACTTGGCCGTTGCCCGATAGCGCGGGGCCGCGCGGTAGAGCCGGATGAAGACCGTCTGCGTCAGCTCTTCGGCGAGGGCGTGGTCATTGACCGAGCGGTAAAAAAAATTCAGAAGGGCGGTCTGCCAGCGTCTGATGAGTTCGCGCAGAGCGGCCTCATCCCCCTCCGCCAGCTGCAGCATGAGAGCCTCGTCCGCGAGGGGTGCGGAGGGCGGGGACGAGTCCTGGGAGGCTGACGGCACGAGGCGGGAGGGAGGGTGGAGAGAAACCACCGGCCCGGGAGAAGAGTTGCAGCTTTCCCTGCGGCAGACGAACTTTGCGTTGCCCTAAAAACGGCTGCTCACGGTGAGGGCGAGAAAGGGCGCGGTGGAGACATCGGTCCTCAGCCCGAGGTCGTGGCCGTTGGCGTCCTCGATCTCCAGCTCGGCGCCGACGAAGGCCCCGCCGTAGAGGTCGAGGGCGAAAAGCTCGCTCATCTGCCAGGTGTAGCGGACGAAGACCGAAGCCCCTTCATAGTCGGCGATGCCGTCGCGCGTCGCGCCGGTTCCATCGATGCGGAAGCGCCAAGTGCGATAGGCGCCGCCCGCCGCGACCGACCAGTCCTCGCCGGCATAGGCGACCTCGAGACCAGCGGGGCCGGTGGGCCCGGGGCGGAAGGGGTTCTGCAGCGTCCAATTCTCCGCGAACTCCCACCGGATCGAGATGAAGGGAAAGGCAGTGGTGTCCTCCAGGCCCGTGGCGACGACAAAACCCAGCCCCAATTGCAGGTTCTCCGAGACCTCGGTCGAGCCCCCCGCGACGAGCGCGTAGGTGAGCGCGTCGCGATCGAGGGCCGATTCCCCCGCGGCCTCGATCGTCGGACTGACAAAGACCCGCCAACCGTTCTCCAGCGCACGGAAGTAGCTCACCCCGAGTTCCACCCGGTGGATATCCTTCCACGGTGCCCTCGCGCGCCAACTCTCTTCGCCACCGAGGGTGAAGTCGTAGTGGTCGAAACCGTACCCCACCTCAAAGCCCACCTGGGAGCGGCGGTCGAGTGGCAGGCTCGTGCCGAGCCTGAATTGACCGCTCGAAATCGCGAGCGCGCCCCCCGCGTCGAGATCCGCCTCAAACTGGTGGAGGAGCACGGCGGTTGCCTCGTAAGCCGTCTCCGGCCGACCGCCCCCAGGCTGTGCGAGGGCCGTAAGGCCGCCCGTGAGGAGCGCCGCCAGCGCCGTCGCGGCGGGCCGGGGGCAGCGGAAACAGGCAGGAGCGTGAAGGCGCATCGGGTTCATTGAGCATATTGCTCCCGCGAGAGCAACCGGGCGCAAGCGAACGAGGCATTTTGTCGCACCTTGAGCGCGCGCGGTCATCGCGCGGGGACCGGCGACCGCGCGGTGACGCGACCGCCTCCGCGCGTTCCGCGAACCGGCTGTGAACAACTCGCGCCTGCGTCGGAAAGCATTCTCTCCGAACGTCTTTGGTGCCCGCCCCAGGGTGAAGAAAACTGTGAAGATCTTCCAACATCTATGGGTTGTCCCGCGACCCTTGTTTTGCCCTCCTCCATGGAGACCCCGCTCACCCCCCGGCCACCGCCGCCTTTCCCTGCTCTCAAGCCACTTACACTACATCTAGTGTTTTTTTCTTTCCATGCGCCCAAGATCTAGTGTCATCATCGAATTCCTCTTGGAATTTGTGGCCAAGGCATTAAGACCTCCTGCAAT
>JBKHAU010000028.1:0-11461 GCA_046542725.1 Opitutales bacterium | reverse complement strand
TCGCGCCGCTCGGCCTCCGCCCTGCGCAAGCGGTTCGCCAGCCGCTGCTTTGTCGATGTGAACCTGCGTGCGCCCTGGTATTCCGAAGAATTGATCCGCGACCTGGTGCAAAACACCCACTGCCTGAAGGCCAGCGAGGATGAGCTCGACCTGCTGCTGGGGTGGTTTCACCTGCCCCTCGAGGGCTCCCTCGAGGCGCGGCTGCGCGCCCTCCTCGGCACCTCCGGGGTGCACCATGCCTTCATCACGCGGGGTGCCGAAGGCGCCGTCTGGGCCTCGGCCGATGGCAGTTCCTGCCGCATGCCGGCCGCGCCCGTGACCCATTTTGTCGACTCCGTCGGGGCGGGCGATGCGAGCGCGTCGATTGCCCTCCTCGGTCTTCTCCAACACTGGCCCGCTCCTGTCATTCTCGAGCGCGCGATGCAGTTCGCCGCCCGCATTTGCGAGATCCCCGGCGCAATTCCCTCCAACAATCAGGTCTACGATGAAGCATTCCAAGAATGGAACCGACTCCCCTCCGAAGAATAAGGAAGGGTTGTACATTGCCCTTCTGAGCCTGCACGGGCTCATCCGGGCCGAAAACTGGGAATTGGGCCGCGATGCCGACACGGGCGGCCAGATCCGCTATGTGGTCGAACTGGCCAATGCCCTCGGCAAACATCCCCAGGTGCGCAAGGTCGAATTGATCACCCGGCAGATCATCGACCCGCGCGTGCATCCGATTTACAGTCACACCGAGGAGGAGGTCTCCGAGCGGGTCTCCATTCGACGCATCCCCTTCGGCCCGCGCCGCTACCTCCACAAGGAGAAGCTCTGGCCCTACCTCGATATCTTTGTCGACAACGTGGTCGGACATTTCCGTCGCCAGCGCGAAGTGCCCGACATTCTCCACGGTCACTATGCCGACGCCGGGCAGTCCGGTGCTCAGCTCGCGCGCCTCCTCGGCATCCCCTTTGTCTTCACCGGCCACTCCCTCGGCCGAGTGAAGCGCGAGCGCCTTTCCAAGCCCGAGAACGAAGGTGAAGATCTCGAGAAGAAGTATGCCTTCCGCACCCGCATCGAGGCCGAGGAGTTCGCCCTCGAGACGGCTTCGCTCGTGGTCGCCAGCACCTTCCAGGAGGTCGAGGACCAGTATGAGGCCTACGATCACTATGTTCCGGAACGGATGGAGGTCATTCCTCCGGGCGTGGACCTCACCTCTTTCTCGACCGACGTGAAAGTGGATGATTATCCGGAAGTGCGCCCCCGCATCGCACGCTTCCTCGACGCTCCCGAGAAGCCCATGCTGCTCGCCATGGCGCGTCCCGACGAGCGCAAGAACCTCGAGGAACTCGTCCATGTCTACGGCCAGAGCGAACAACTGCGCGACCGGGCCAACCTCGTCCTCATCACGGGCAACCGGGAGGACATTCGCGACATGCCCGCGGGCCAGCGCCGGGTCATGCGCAACCTCCTCACCCTCATCGACACCTACAACCTCTACGGGCTGGTGGCGTATCCCAAGGGGCAGGAACCCGACGAGGTGCCCGCCATCTACCGTCTCGCAGCCGAGACGGGAGGCGTCTTTGTCAACATCGCCCTGACCGAGCCTTTCGGTCTCACCCTCCTCGAAGCCGCCGCCAGCGGCCTGCCCGTCGTCGCGACGAACGATGGTGGCCCCCGCGACATTCTCGCCAACTGCCGCAACGGACTCCTTGTCGGCCCGACCGATCGCGAGGCCATCGAGAAGGCCCTCCTCAGCACCCTCGACGACGAGGAGCGCTATCAGGAGTGGTGCGAGCAAGGCTCGTCCGGGGCGAAGGAGTTCTACCCTTGGGAGCGGCACGTCGAACGCTACATGCGCGAGGTCCTCGAACTCCACGACAAGGCGACCGAGCCCGCCCTTCCTTTCTCTCCGAAACGCCGCCGCCGTCTGCCCGATTTCGACCGACTCCTCGTGGCCGACATCGACAATACCCTGACAGGCGACGCTGAAGGCCTCGAGAAGCTCGTCGCGCAACTCCATGAGCACCACGACACGGTCGGCTTCGGCATCGCCACCGGCCGCAGCATGGCACAGGTGAAGAAGCTGCTCGCCGATCTCCCCCTGCCTCAGCCGGACGTCCTCATCTCTTCCGCCGGGACCGAAATCCACTATGGACACAGCCTCGTCCCCGACCGCACCTGGGAGAAGCACATCCGCTACGGCTGGGAGCCGAAAAAAGTCCGCGCCGCCCTCGAAGATGTCCCCGGGGTGAACCTGCAGGACGAGATCGACCTCTCCCCGACCAAGATAAGCTACCAGATCGATCCCTCCATCTCGCCCAACCTCGCCGAACTGCGCCGCATCCTTCGCACCGCCGGCTTGCGCACCAAGGTGGTCGTTTCCCACGGCATCTTCCTCGACATCATCCCCGTGCGCGCCGGCAGCGGCATGTGCATCCGCCACCTCAGCATCAAATGGGGCTTTGCCCCCGACCGCCTTCTCGTCGCGGGCGACTCGGGCAACGACGAGGAAATGCTGCGCGGGAATACCCTCGGCATCGTCGTCGGCAACTATTCAAAGGAGTTGAACCACCTCAAAAACCGCCCACGCATCCACTTCGCCGATGCCTCCCATGCCTGGGGCGTGCTCGAGGGCATCGACTACTACGATTTCTTCGGCGCGATCAAGATTCCCAACGACCACTTCGCGCCCCTCCCGGCCGACTCCGACTCCGAAGAAGATGATGCAGGCGATTGAACCGCGCCATGAAGCCGACAAAACGCTGCGCCGCCTCGCGCCACGCCTGAAGCGAATACTCGAAGCCGAGGGATACGCCCTCGAGGGAGAGGCCGCCGACGCCTGGCAACATTTCGAGCGTCGCCTCAACCATCGGTGGGGGGAACTGTTCAGTCTGCTCTTCGAACTCTACGGCACGCGCTACGACCTCTACTTCTTTCTCGAGCGCATGCTCGAGACGATGGCCCGCGCGAGCCTCGACCGCTCCCCCGAGCTGCGCGCGCATGACCTCGCCCACGAGCACGACCCCGCCTGGCACCTCTCCGAGCGTGTCGTCGGGGGCGCCCTCTACGTCGATCTTTTCAGCGACAACCTCGGCCAGCTCCGCGAGCACATCGACTACCTGAAGGATCTCGGGCTCACCTACGTCCACCTCATGCCGCTCTTCGCCGTGCGCCCGGGGGACAACGACGGCGGCTACGCGATCAGCAACTACCGCTCGGTCGATCCCCGCCTCGGCACCCTCGAAGACCTCCAGGGCCTCGCCCGCGATCTGCGCGAGGCCGGCATCACGCTCGTCCTCGACTTCGTCTTCAACCACACCGCGGACGACCACGACTGGGCCCAACGCGCGATGCAGGGCGATCCTGAGTATCAGGACTACTACTACATCTTCCCCGACCGGACGATGCCGGACCAGTATGAGCGCACCCTGCGGGAGATCTTTCCCACCGTGCGCCGGGGCAACTTCACCTGGCACGAGGGCATGCGTCAGTGGGTCTGGACGACCTTCAACAGCTACCAGTGGGACCTGCGCTACGCCAACCCCGCAGTCTTCGACGCAATGCTTGGCGAGATGCTTTTCATCGCCAACACGGGGGTCGACATCCTCCGCCTCGACGCCGTCGCCTTCATCTGGAAGGAGCTCGGCACCTCGTGCGAAAATCTCCCCAAGGCGCACACCCTCATCCGCGCCTTCAACGCCGCCGTGCGCATCGCCACGCCGAGCCTCCTTTTCAAGTCGGAGGCCATCGTCCACCCCGACGACGTGGTCAAATACATCGCTCCCGAGGAGTGCCAGCTCTCCTACAACCCCACCCTCATGGCGCTCTGCTGGGAGTCCCTCGCGACCCGCGAAGTGAAGCTCCTCGAGCGCTCCCTGAGCCATCGCCACAAGCTCCCCGAATACTGCACCTGGGTCAACTACCTGCGGTGCCACGACGACATCGGCTGGACCTTCGACGACGCCGACGCGGCCGCCGTGGGGATCGACGGCTACAACCACCGCCAGTTCCTCAATGCCTTCTACACCGGGCAGTTTGAAGGCTCCTTCGCCCGTGGCGTGCCCTTCCAGCACAACCCGAATACCGGTGACATGCGCATCGCCGGCACGATGGCCTCACTCGCCGGCCTCGAGCAGGCCCTCGAACTGGACAACGCCGAATACATCGAGATGGCGATGCGCCGCATGACGCTCCTCAATTCGATCATCCTCACGATTGGCGGCATCCCGCTGCTCTACCTCGGAGAGGAGTGGGGCCTGCTCAATGACTACGACTTCGTGAAGGACCCGGCCAAGTCGGGCGACACCCGCTGGATCCACCGCCCGAAGATGCGCTGGGAGTTCCGCGACGACCTGAGCGAGCAAAACGAGATCCGCCGTCGCCTCTTCAAGTCGATCCGTCACATGGTGGCGATGCGCAAGGCCACGCCTGCGCTCTACGGCGCGGACATGCGCCTCATCCAGATTGCCAGCCCCCATGTCCTCGCCTACCTGCGGGTGCACGAAGGGCACCGCGTCATCATCCTCGCCAACTTCAGCGAACACGACCTCACGATCGACGGCAACCGGCTGCGCGTCGTCGGCCTCAGCCGCCTCTTCCGCGATCTCCTCAAGGGCGAGGAATACGATACCGGGCACCCCATCCACCTCACCCCCTACCAGACCCTCTGGCTCCAGCGCGCCTGAGGGCGCTGCGCAAATCGATTTGGCGCGCCTCCTGGCTCCGCGCTTGCGGGGCCGGCGGGGGGCTCCACACTCGCGCTCATGTCGCTTTCCCCCATCGACTTTCGCGCCGAGCTCAACGAGGAACAGCACGCCGCCGTGACCGCTCCCGACGGCCCCGCCCTCGTTCTCGCCGGCGCGGGCTCGGGCAAGACGCGCACCCTCACCTACCGCGTCGCCTACCTCATGCTCGAACGGGGGATCGACTCGCGCAACCTCCTCCTCCTCACCTTCACGAACAAGGCCGCGCGCGAGATGGTGGAGCGCGTCCTCGAACTCACCGCCTCGGCCTATCCCCCGGCCTGGGGCGGCACCTTTCACAGCATCGGAGGGCGCATCCTCCGCTCCCACGGCGAGAAGGTCGGCCTCGCTCCGAACTACACCATCCTCGACGAGGGCGACGCCACCGGCCTCCTCACCCAGGTCATCAAGGACGCCGACAAGGCGTATCTGAAAAACAAGGACAACCCAAAACCCAAGCTCATCGCCAATCTCATCTCCTACGCCCGCAACACGTGCGTCGGGGTGGAGGATCACGCGCGCGTGGCCATCGGCTGGTCGGAGGAACTGCCCGCCCAGATCGGCTCCTTCGCCCGGCTCTACGAGGCGCGCAAGCGCGAGATGAAGGTGGCCGACTACGACGATCTTCTCGTCCTCTGGCTCCAGCTTCTGCGCGAGCACGAGGACGTCCGCAACTTCTACGCGGAGAAGTTCCGCCATGTCCTCGTCGACGAATACCAGGACACCAACTCACTCCAGAGCGAGATCATCGACCTTCTCGCCCCCCACCACAACATCATGGCGGTGGGTGACGACGCGCAGTGCATCTACACCTGGCGCGGGGCGAACTTCGAGAACATCCGCAGCTTTCCCGAGCGGCACCCCGCCACCACGATCTACAAGATCGTGCGCAACTACCGCAGCACGCCCGAGATCCTCGCCCTCGCCAACAGCGTCCTCGCCGCCCAGCCCGTGGGCATGGGTTACGACAAGGAGCTCGTCGCCGACCGCGATCACAGCACCCTGCCCTACGTCGTGCCGGTGATGGACTCCCGTCAGCAGGCCGACTTCCTCATCTCCCGCATCGAGGCACTCTACGAAGAGGGTTACCGTCTCGGCGATATCGCCATCCTCTACCGTGCCCACTATCAGGCGCTCGACGCGCAGCTCGAGTTCACCCGCCGCGGTATTCCCTTTATCATTACGAGTGGGCTCAAGTTCTTCGAACAGGCGCACGTGCGCGACTATGTCGCACAGCTCCGCTTCGTGAGCAACCCCGACGACCTGCCGGCCCTCGAGCGCGTCCTCTGCCTTCTCCCCAAGGTCGGTCCCGCCACCGTGCGCAAACTCCTCAAGGAAGCGCAGAAGCTCCGATCCAAGGCCCTCGGCGAGCAGCGCTCCCAGGGCGGCGACCTCTTCGTCCCGAAGGACAGCGAGAACGACGCCACGCGCCTCGTCGGCGCTCTCGGCGCGGAGAGCGTGGTGGCAAAGGTGCCCGTCGATGCGCGCGAAGATTACGTCTCGCTCATCGCCACGCTGCAGGAGCTCGACTCCCTCCTGCGCGAGAGCATGAGCGGCGACGACGCCAACGGCGAGACCCCCGCGGGCATCGTCGAGCGGGGCATCGAGGGCTGGTATGGCGACTACCTCCGCACCGTCTACCCCGACGCCGACCGCCGCCGCGAGGACCTCGCCGGCCTCGTTGCCTTCGCCGAGCGCTACAGCACGATGGCCGAACTCCTCGCGCAGCTCGTTCTCCTCAACTCCGAGACCAACGAAAAGGGCATCGACATATCCGACGACAACGCCGTGCGCATGACCACGGTACATCAGGCCAAGGGACTCGAGTTTCCCGTCGTCTTCGTTCTCAGCTGCGCCGACGAACTCTTTCCCCTCCGCCGCGCCATCGAAGAGGGTGACGTCGAGGAGGAGCGCCGTCTCTTTTACGTCGCCGTCACCCGTGCGATGGACGAACTCTACCTCACGATCCCCTTCCTCAACAGCGGGCGCGGGGGCGGCAGCCTCCGCCTTGAACCCAGCCGCTTCATCACCGAACTTCCCCCCGACCGCTACGAGCGGCTCGGCTTTCGCCCGACGCGATATTAGGGAATGATGAAGGCTGATTGATGAGTGATGAATCCCGCCGCATTTTCTCATTCATCATTCAGCACCCATCATTCATCAGCCCCCCTTCCCCCATGCGCTTGCGCCCACTCCTCTTCCCCGCCTTCCTCCTCCTGCCGCTCCTCACTTCGGCCGCATCCATCCGGGAGGCCTATTCGCGCTACATGCTCGAGGGTGAGTTTCAGTACCTCCTCGAGTTTTTCACCGGGCAGGAATACACCGGCAACCGGCTCGTGCAGCGGACCAACGAGGAGGACCGCGGGGGGCAGTATTTCGTTCTCCACCTCGACACGCGCCTGCGCGATCTGCCGGCAGGGACGGTCGCCGAACTGGAGGTGATCTCCACCGAATCGGTCGATCCCGAGCTTCATACCTTTCCCCTCGAGGTCAGGCGCAAGCCGCGCAGCCGGATCCTCTACCTCGGTCTTACCGGCAGCGCCTGGCCCGGCGCCGATACCCCGCCCCTGGCCTGGCGCGTCGTCCTCCGGGAAGGGGACCGCGAGCTCGCCGAGTGGAAGAGTTTCCTCTGGGAAATGCCATGAGTGGCGCGGCCGCGGCCGATCCGGCGTGGCGCCCGCTGGCCCTCGCTCTCGCCCCCCATGTCCTTGCCGAGCTCCTCGACGGCGGCCAGGCCTTCCGCTGGGCGCGGAACGGAGCGGACAACCACTGGCGCGGTATCTGGGGTCACCATGTCGTGGAAATTCGCGGGCAAGACGACGGCTGCCTCTGGCGTCCCCTCACCCCGGAGACCACGGCCACGGACCTCCTCGCCTACCTTGGTCACGACGACGCCTGGGAGGAACTGGCCGATGCCCTTCCCTGGCGGAGCGATTCCGTGCTGGCCACCGCACGAGCGGCCTTTCCCGGCCTGCGCATTCTCGCCCAGCCGCTCGGCGAGACGCTCCTCGCCTTTCTCTGCAGCTCCTCGAAGCAGATCGTGCAGATCAAGGTGATGCTGGCGACCCTCGCAGAGCGCTTTGGCGAACCCCTCACCCCGACCGAGAACACCCTCCCAGGCTGGCCCCGCCTCGCCTCCGTGTCCGAGGCCGACCTGCGCGCCTGCAAGCTCGGCTACCGCGCCCGCTACATCGCCGAGACCGCGCAACGCCTCGCCGCCGAACCCGCCTGGGAGGCTCGCCTCGCGTCCCTCCCCGAGGCCGAGGCACACGCCTGGCTCTGCTCGCTGCCCGGGGTCGGAACAAAGGTCGCGGACTGCGTCCTGCTCTTTGGCGCGCGGCGGCTCGAGGCGTTTCCCGTCGACACCTGGATCCTCAAGATCCTCACCACGCAATACTCCCTCACGGGCTGGACGCCGGCCCAGATCCGCCACTTTGGCCGGGCGCATTTTGGCGCCGGTGCCGGTCTCGCCCAGCAGTATCTCTTCGCCGCCGCCCGCCGCGGGGTGCTCAGGGCCGGTCCCGCCTTCCCGGGCTGAAATCGAGACTGTCGATCAGGGCATCGAGCAACTCACCCAGCGCCTCCGCCCGCTCGGCGCGGGTGAAGCCCGTCATGAGGAGGAGTTCACGCCCCTGCCCCGGCACAATGCGATGGGCAAAGGCAAACGCCTCGTCCGGAGTGCGCCGGGCCATCCGCCAGTGAAGGCGGTCTCCGCCCGGCGTCGTGCCGATTTCCTGCGCCCAGCCCGTCGCCTCAAACCATCGCCTCGCCTGCGTGAACACCGCGTAGCGCAGGGTCCACTGCCGATCGCCTGGCGCCATGCGGGCAAAGGCCCAGTCGACGTGACGACGATAGAGCGGAACCACCGTCACGATCGCCCAGTCCCCCCGTAGATAGAGGGCGCGGTGAAACTGGTAGCGGTTCGCCGGCTCCGCCTCGAAACCGCGATAGGCGGCCGCCAACTCCTCCTCGTAGCGCTCCGGCACGAGCGCTGCCGAGTCCGAGGCCCGCATCTCTGCCGGCAACGCCAGCGAAACCCCGCGATACCCGAAGCCCGCGATCACGATCCGTTCATCGACCCGCCGATACTCGATGGCCGCGTCGGCGAGCGTCTGCGGGGGCGCCGCGGTGAGTCCTCCCGCCAACACCCAACACCCCACACTCCAGAGACCGCGCATCGACTTCGGCATGCCTCCAAAGCTGACCCCAACCTCCTTCCAGCACAATCCTTCCTCCGCCTCGGTCCATCGATCGGCACCCCCACAGGCGCGAAAACCTCTGCCGACGGGCTTGCAGTTTTCAATCTTTTCCGAAACATAAGCTTGCATGTCCGACGATTTCCAGACCCTCCGGGATGAGTTCATCGCCCATTGGGGCGCCCTCGGGAGCCAATGGGGGGTCAATCGCACAATGGCCATGATTCACGCCCTCCTGCTCATCTCGGTGCGCCCGCTGACGACCGACGAGGTCATGGAGCAACTCCAGATCAGTCGGGGCAACGCCAGCACGAACCTGCGCGAACTGGTCGACTGGGGGCTTCTCCAGCGAGTCGTGCGTCCCGGCGAGCGTCGCGACTATTTCGCTGCCGAAAAGGATGTCTGGAAGATTTTCTGCGTCATCGCGCGGGAACGCAAACGTCGCGAAACAGTGCCCGCGCAACAGGTCCTGGAAAGCTGTGTGGAGCGCAGCCGCGCTTTCCATTCCGCCGACGCGCGGGAGTTTCACGAACGTCTCAAGGCCCTCTCCGAATTCGTCGATCTCGCCAATACGGTGATGGAGCGCATCGCCGCGACGGAGCAGAACGCCGTCGTGCCCCGCCTCCTCAAGCTCTTTTGAGGAGCCCCTTTTTGCGCGCCTCGTTTTCATTTTTTTCAATAAATCCAATTAATCCAATAAACAAACCACGCACGCCGCAAAACCCGGTGGGGATGCCCCCGTCGACCAAGGGTCGTGCCTGCCGGGGCCGTCGGAGCTGCCGGGAGGTCTCGCGCCGACCCTCGCGCTGCTTTGCGCCGGCCTTCCGGCCGCCAGCGTGAGGGCGTCCGGTCGGCCCGCGACCCACCGGCGTGCGCTGGCCACCATCCGTGCCGAGATGGAGGGCTCCCTCCGCCAACCCCTGACGCCATGAATCTGCCCCGTGTGATCATCCTTGGAGCCTCGGGCTTCCTCGGTCAGGCGCTGAGCCAACACCTCATCGATCGCGGGTACGCCGTGACGCAGGTCAGCCGTCGACGGCCCGCCACCGCGGCGGGAAGGTTTTGTCCCTGGGATGGCGTCCGCCTCGGCGCTTGGACGAGCGAGCTGAATGGGGCCGCCGCCGTCATCAACCTGTGTGGTCGCTCCGTCAACTATCGCTACGACGCCCGCCACCGCGCGGACATTCTCCGCTCGCGGGTGGAACCTACCCGGCTCGTGGGCGAGGCCCTTGCCCGCTGCGTGCAGCCCCCTCGGGTCTGGCTCAACGCGTCCACTGCCACGATCTATCGCGAAGCGCGCGATCGCCCGATGGACGAGACCACAGGAGAGTTGGGGGAGGGGTTCTCGGTTGAAGTGGCCCGGGCCTGGGAGGCCGCCCTCGCGCGCGGCGCCCGCCCCGGGGTGCGCTCGATCGCGCTGCGCACGAGCATGGTCCTCGGACATGGGGACAACAGTGTCTATCCCGTCCTGCGCGGGCTCGTGCGAGCGGGCCTCGGCGGGCGCCAGGCAGACGGCGGCCAGTATGTCTCATGGATCCACCTCGAAGACTTTTGCCGCGCAGTGGAATGGCTTCTCGAGCACCCGCGGGAGGGCGCGATCAATCTCACCGCGCCGGATCCGGTGCCCAACCATGAGTTCATGCGCATCCTGCGCGAGAGTCTCGGAGGGCGCTGGGGTTTGCCGGCCCCGGCGTCGCTCCTCGCGACCGGAGCCTGGATGCTCCGCACCGAGCCGGAGCTGGTCCGCAAGAGTCGCTGGGTGCTGCCACGCCGGCTCCTCGAGGGCGGCTTCACTTTCCGCTACGGCAACCTCGAGGGAGCCCTCGCGCAACTGGCCGGCTCGCCCCTTTGCGACTGGGCAAAGCCTCCCCCAGTGCCCTACTCGGCGGCGTGAATCTTTTCGAGGCGGCCGATGTGGCGACCGCCTTCGAAGCTCGTGTCGAGCCACGCCCCGACGACAAGGCTGAGTTCCCCGTGCGGGATCATGCGACCGCCCACCGCGATACAATTGGCGTCGTTGTGAAGCTTGGTGAGGCGGGCACTCTCGACGTTCCAGACGACACCGCAGCGGATGCCCTTCACCTTGTTCGCGACCATCCCCTCACCGTTCCCGCTTCCGCCAAAGACGATGCCACCGTCGGCCTCCCCTTTCGCCACCGCCTCGGCCGCCGGGCGCACGAAGTCGGGATAGTCGCTTCGCTCGTCAGAAAAGGCGCCGAAGTCGAGCACTTCGATGCCACGGCCTTCGAGATAGGCCTTAACGACTTCCTTGGCTGCATAGCCGGCATGGTCCGTCCCGAGGGCGATTTTCATGGCGCAGGAGAAGAGGCGGCGGCGCACTTGGGGTCAATCCCGGAGAAGCGCTCTCCTCAAGCGAGGATCCGCCGGTCCGGTGCCGAACGCGCGCGGGCGCACCCGCCACCACGGTGCACGGCCGGTCGCACTCGACCAGCCACTACCCGGGGCGCACGAACGCGAGGAGAGCGCTTTTGGGCGCGCAGGCAGGACGGCGTTCGCCATCTCCACCACATTCGCGCC
>JBKHAU010000027.1:0-11626 GCA_046542725.1 Opitutales bacterium | reverse complement strand
ATGGCCCGCGGCGAGGGGTTCGAGGGGAGCGACGATGCGGGGGCTGGCCGGCAGGTCGAAACCCTGTCCTTCGGTGCGCGGTATCCGGCCGCGACTCTGCGAGGCGAGGGCGAGAGTGCCCATCGCACGGCTCGCAAGGAGCATCTGGCGGAGTGCGGCGACTGTGTCAGCCGGGCCTTCGTGACGCGCTTTGCCGCGCGCCCTTCGACCGTGCTCGGGGTGGCCTGAGGTCGGCCTTGTGTCGGGTTTGCCTTCGTTCGCGCGGGCTCGTGGTGCCGCGCCGGGGGCGGCGGAGCCGCTCCTAGGGGCGGAAGGTGTGGATCCGCTCCACGACATCGTCCCATGGGTGCTCCGCCATGATCGTGGCGGAGGCATGCGGGCTCGCCGCGAGGATCGTCCAGCCCGCCGCCGTGACGAGGAGCGAGGCGAGAAGAAAGGCTCCGATGAGGGCCTTCGAGAGGGCACGGCGCAGGCGATCGGCGCGAGCGGAGGGAGTTGAGGAGGCAGAGGCGCGTTCAGTGTTGTGTGGCATCGCCATCCCTGTTCCATGCGCAGTGCCAAGTTGTTGAACATAAACCGCAAGCCTCTATTGGACATTGGCTTACACAATTATCCGGGGGTCCGATCGAAAAATACGGGTGATTGCGCCCGTCTTTTTATGCAAATCCCAAGACATATTATGCCATCTACAGATTGACAGCTCAGGCGTCTTGAGAACAAACGGGCCATGCCATCCCTCTTTCGCACGGCGAGCGATCGCCGGTTCGCCGCAACCGTCTCGCGGCTGGTTTCCTGCAACCCCTTCATTACGACCCGGCTCGAGCTCGAACGCGAAGCCCTCGGCGAGGACTTTGTGGAAGAGGCCGCGGAGTGGAATCTCGACCCCTTCCGCACCACCCGCAATCGCAACATGGCGGCGTTGCTCGAGCGGGTGGCCACGCTCGTCGAGGCGCGCGTCGGAGCGTTTCGGGACAACGCCGGAGCGCCCGCGGAACGCGAGCATTTCGCCGACCTTGTGCTTTTCCGGCTCTATCACGAGGCGATTCCGGCTCTCGACCGGGCGATCGAGCAGGCGCATGACGAAGGGGTGGGGCAGCGGCGGCACAGCGCGTATCGAGAGTTTCGCGACGCCTATCTGCACTCCCTCGGCGAAGCCGCGCCGGTCTCTCCCGCCCATCTCTACGCCTGCTTCTTTCAGGTGCGCCGCGCTTTCTTCCATATCTTCCGCTTTTTCGTCGGGACCTCCGCCGCCACGGCGCTGCGCGCGCGGCTCTGGCAGTCGATCTTCACGCATGATTTGAAGCGTTACCAGCGTTCCCTCTACCACCGTCTGGCTCACATCCCGACGCTCATCACGGGGCCCTCCGGGAGCGGCAAGGAGGTCGTTGCCCGGGCCATTGGCCTCTCCCGCTATGTCCCGTTCAACGAGGCGGAGCGGGTCTTCGCGGAGGACTTCACGCGCGTCTTTCATCCCGTCAACCTGAGCGCCCTCTCGCCCACGCTGATCGAGTCGGAGCTCTTCGGCCACCGCCGGGGCGCCTTCACCGGGGCATTGCAGGACCGGGAGGGCTATTTCGCGGCCTGCGGAGAGCACGGCACGGTCTTCCTCGATGAGATTGGCGAGGCCGATCTGGGCATTCAGGTGAAGCTTCTGCGGGTGCTGCAGACGCGGGAGTTCCAGCGCCTCGGGGACGTGCGCAGTGAAGCCTTCCACGGCAAGGTGGTGGCGGCGACCAATCGGGATCTGCCGCGGGAGATGCGGGCCGGGCGCTTTCGCGAGGACTTCTATTTTCGTCTCCGCGCCGATGTCATCGAGACGGCGTCGCTGGCCTCGCTGCTCGAGGGGCAGGCGGGAGAGCTGGAGTTTCTCGCCGGCCATGTCGCGACAGGGCTGGCCGGGGCGGCCGAGGCGGAGGCGCTGCAGGCCGATTTCATGGCCTGGGCGAAGGCCCATCCCGGCTACCCCTGGCCGGGCAACTTTCGCGAGCTGGAGCAGGCCATGCGCAGTGTTCTCGTCCATGGCGACTACACGCCGCCCCCCGTCCTCGAGGACGGCGCGGCAGGCCTGCCCGGCCGGCTCGCCGCCACCGGCTGGACGCTCAAGGAGCTGCTCACGGAATATGTCAGCGAACTCTACCGCCGCACGCCGAACTACGAGGAACTGGCGCGTCAACTCGAAGTGGACCGCCGCACGGTGAAGCGCTACGTGCGCGCCTGAGCGCGCTGTCTCGTCTTTCCACTACACCCGCGCATTGCCTTCCAGAAGGAAATCGGCGTTGACTTCCCTGGGAGCGCTCGGCGCACTCGCCCTTACGGTTTAGCCAGAGGGGGGTGACTGCCTCCGGCTCCGCCGTGACCCTTCCCGGAACACTCACTACATCCCCTCTGATGACGACTCTGGACCTCATTCTCTTCGTGGTCGCCGTGGTCGGCGTGATCGCCCTCGGCATCTGGAAAAGCAAGGACGAGGATACGCAGGGCGAAAAAGGCGCCCGCGACTATTTCCTCGCCGGCCGTGGCCTCACCTGGTGGCTCGTTGGCTTCTCCCTGATCGCCGCCAACATCTCGACGGAGCAGTTTGTCGGAATGTCGGGCAAGGCGGCCGACTGGCTCGGCATGGCGATCGCGTCCTACGAATGGATGGCGGCCGTCACCCTCGTCGTGGTGGCCTTTGTGTTTCTCCCGAAGCTCCTGCGCTGCGGCCTCTACACCATTCCGGAGTTTCTCGAGTATCGCTACGGGGTGATCTCGCGTACCGTCATGGCGATCGCGACGATGGTCATTCTCGTGGGGGTGCCGACGGCCTCCGTGATCTACTCGGGAGCGAAGGTGGTGAGCGTCTTCGCGGCCGATACGCCGCTGGTGGGCAACCTCCAGGTGGCCTGCTGGGCGATCGGGATCTTCGCCGCCGTGTATGTCTTCATCGGCGGGCTCAAGGCCTGTGCGTGGACCGACCTGGTGTGGGGCGTCGGACTCATCCTCGGCGGAGCGCTCATTGCCGTGCTCGCCTTCCAAAGACTCGGCAGCGCGGACGCCGAGGCCCTCTTCGCGACGAAGGTCCAGACCTCCTCCGCGACCGTTGAACAGATTGCCGAGGCGGGGGCGTTCGAGCGTTTCCAGCTGCTCAATTCCGGCGAGGTTCAGCCCGGGCCCAACATGTCGGGCGGAAAACTGCACATGCAGCGCCCCGCCACCGATCCCGAGATTCCCTGGACGGCGCTCATCCTCGGCCTCTGGATCCCCAACTTTTTCTATTGGGGGCTGAACCAATACATCGTGCAGCGCACCCTCGGCTCGAAGTCCCTCGCGGAAGGGCAGAAAGGGGTCGTCTTCGCCGCTGCGCTCAAGCTCATCATCCCCTTCGTCGTCGTCATCCCCGGCATCCTCGCCTTCAACCTGTTCAACCAGGACCTGAAAGCGGAGGCGATGACGAAGAACCTTCCCGTCATGGCGCAGTATCAGGCCGGCATGCCGATGGTCTATGACTATTCCCTCAACTTCGCCTCCGTCAGTCCAGGCGAGGCGGCGGAGATTCTCGCCTTCAACGCGGTGCAGCTCGATCTGCCCCCGCCGGCCGCACTGCTCGAAGCGACCGACGAGGACTTCTTTGCGGCCAACCGGGAGCTCGTCGTGGCGGCCAGGGCTGCGGGTCTGCCGGTCTCGACGACGCTTGTCGGCTACGACTATGACGCGGCCTTTGGTGTCCTCCTGAAGAACCTGCTCTTTCCCGGTATCTCGTGGTTTGTCCTCGCCGCCATCACCGGGGCGGTCATCAGCTCGCTCGCCTCGATGCTCAACTCGGCTTCGACGATCGCGACGATGGATCTCGTGTATAAGGTGTTCCCAAACCTGGATCAGCCGGCGCTCGTCAAAGTGGGACGGGCCTGCGTCGTGCTGTTCGTCCTGATCGCGTGCCTCATTGCGCCCACCCTCGATAGTCCTCGCTGGGGCGGCATCTTTACCTTCATCCAGGAATTCCAAGGCTTCATCAGCCCGGGGGTGCTCGCGATCTTCCTTTTCGGCTTTCTCGTGCCCAAGGCCCCGCGCTACTTCGGATGGCTCGGGATCGTGCTCAATGCCGTGCTCTACGGTCTGCTGAAGGTCTGGCTGGGGCCGTGGCTTGCGGCCAACGGGTGGTGGTATGCCGACAATGTGGCGTTCCTCGATCGCATGGGGATCTGCTTCCTCGTCGTCCTTCTCACCGGTTTTGTGCTCACCCTCGTCGATCCGCTGGAAAAGCCGGTCGAACTACCTGTGAGCACCGAGATCGCGATGGAATCCTCGCCCGCCGCGAAGATCGGAGGCATCGCCGTGGTCATCGCCACGATCGCGCTCTACATCATCTTCTGGTAGGCCGCGCGCTCCGACGGCTGCCACGACTCCCTGCGCCGCCAACACGGCGCGGCGCCCACCGCACCGGACCGCTCGGCCGGCGCGCAATCGCGGGCCGGACACGCCCTCCACCGAGGATAGGGTGGGGCCACGCGCCCTTCGGCGGGCCGGGCGCACTCCCCGGCATGCGCATGGTGCGGGCCCCTTCGTGGGGTCGTGGAGTCTTTTTTTTTCGCTCCATCCACACGCGATGCACCTGGGTGGTGGCCGCGACCAGGGACTATCCCCCGGTGACGCGTAGCGACGTTTTTACACCTGAACGAAAGCCGCCTCAACGAAGGGTTAAAATCCTCCGGTTTAATGGGTGTAAGTGCCTACTTCTGAGGGACTTTGCCCTCCGAAGAGGACGGAAGTTTTTGTAAAAGCCGGCGCCAGAGAGCCGATTTTAAGGGCTACCCCGACGGAATCCGACGGATTTGCGGTCGATTTTTGTAAACACCTTATAAACGCCTTCCTAGGAACGACTTGTGAGAAATACGAGGCTTCATTGTCCCGCCCCGGCGACGATCACAGTGGCATATGCCGAATTCTGTGCAGGCGCCGCCGCGCTTCCCCCCGAAAGGAGCCAAGCCCATGCTCGCGTCCAAGCATAAGGAACTCTTCGTCGAGGCGGGCACCTTTTCGCTCCTCTCGGCGACAGCCTCGTCCAGCTCTTCGCCGCTCATTATCGAGCAGCTCTTCGAGACGCCAATGCAGGCCGACTGGAGCGCCTTCGAAGGACATGTCGAAAATCTCATCGGGGGCAAGGGGCAGCGTTTCGTCTCGAGTCGCTGCGGGATCTATCCCGAGTCGCGCTTCTTCCGCCGCTTTTCGATCGAATCGGCGGCAAAGGCGAAAGAACCGAATTTTTTCCCGACGGTGCTCGCCGAACAGATGCGCATCGACCTCAACACGCACCTCGCGACGGTCGTCAACGCCTCCAGTGGTTCGCAGTTCGATGTCGGCAAACCACTCGCCAACCAGAAGGAAGTGCTCATCGCGGGTCTTGGCACAGCCGATCGCCAGGCGGCCCAGGATCGCCTCGTGCAGGCCGGGATCTACCCCGCTTCCCTCCAACTCGGCACCCTATCGACGATCGGCGCGCTGATGCACTACATGCGGTTTCGGCAGCTCGAGCGGCCCACGCTGCTTCTCGAACTGACCCCCGGGGACGCCAACCTCTTCATCCTTTCCGGCCAACAGGTCGATGTGGCGCGCCCCATCCCTTATGGGCTCAACTCCATGTTTCCGCTCATCCAGAAAGAGCTCGGGCTCCGCGACGAGGCCTCGGCGAAGAAGCTGTTTTTCTCCAACACTTTCGATTTCACCGAAATGGGTGGCACGCTCCTGCGCAAGATGCTGAAAGAGCTGCAGGCCTCGACCGGCTTTTACGAGGTGCAGACAGGCAAGACGATCGGGCAGATCTTCGTTTCCCTCCTGCCGAAGAACCTCAGCTGGATCGAGACGGTCCTGAGTCGGAGCCTCGGTGTGCCTCTGCTCCGGGTGGACTGCGAGCCGTGGCTCGAAAGTGCGGGAATCCGAGGCGGCTCGGAGGTGCAACTCGCCAATCTGGACAACCGCTGGTTCGGGCTTCTCAGCCTGATGCTCAACCACGAGGAGGCCGGTCATGCAACTGCGTAAGTCCAAGAAGGCCTCACACCCGCTCTGGCGGCCCGACTTTCGCGATGTCGAGAGTCTCCCCGACATCAAAGTCATCCGGACGGATTTCCTCTTGAACCTTGTCTGCGTCAGCCTCGCGCTCATTCTCCTCGGCTACTTCTTCGTGCAGGAATACCGCGCGATGAGCCTGCAAGCGTCGATCGAGAGTCTGTCCGGGGATATCCGCGACAACGCTGCGATCAACCAGGAAAACCTCCGCATGAGCGCCGCCTTTCGCCGCTTGGAGGGGCGCATGGAAGAGTTTGTCCGCTTTCACAACGTGCCGGTCAGCCCCGATGAACTTCTCACCGATCTCGCGCGGATGCAGCCGGACCCGGTGACCCTCGCCAGCACGAACTTCACCGGCGGCACGACCGGAAGGGGAAACAACGCGAAAACCTCGTACACCCTCATCCTCTCCGGCAGTGTTGCCCATACCTTGGAGCGGGCGGCGCCGCAGGTCATCACCAGCTACCGCGCCAGCCTCGAGGAAGTGCCTTCGATCGCTCCGTATTTCGAGAGCTCCGAGCTCTCCGGTTTCACCCGCAACGACGAACTCGGGATCTTCAACTTCACCATCCGTATCACCCTGCGCGACACACCGCGCAAGGCGGATGCGTCCTGACGCCATGGCCACTTCGATCCATTTTCGCCGACTTCTCGGCAAGCTGCGCCAGCACCCGGTCCCGCTTGTGGCGATGGTCATCATCTTCCTCAGTCTCGCCGGGATTCTCATTCGCTCGGGCACGCACGAGGCCACCGCCGAGGAACTGCGCCAGACCGAACAGGAGTGGGACCGCATCAACAACAACCTCAAGCGTTCGCGCGACCTGGCGAAACATCTGGCCGAGCTCGAGACCGCCCACGCCAACGTCGCCGATCGGCTTATCGATCCCGCCGAGCGCGCGATCAACGACGACTATTTCTACGGCCTCGAAGAAGAAAGCGGCGTCCGCCTCGCCGCCCTCAACCAGGGCGGGGTGATCGACACGACCGACGGCAAGATCGCCGGGGTGAGTCCCTTCAAGCAGTATCAGTTGATTGGATACAGTGTCTCCGTCGAGGGAACCTTCGAAGACATCGTCACGTTCCTGGCCGCCTTGGACAACGGGCGGCACTTCTCCCGTGTCAGTGGTTTCTCGGTGGCGCGCGCCCAGGGGAACGAAGCCGGCCGGCTGATCGTCAACCTTCAACTCCAGATGCTCGGTGACCCTCCCCAAAGCTAACTTTTTCTGCCTCCTCGGCATCACCTGCGTGGCTCCCCTCGGGGCGCAGCTCCTCGTCTCCCTCCCGGAACAGCGGGAGAGCCTGCTCGCCCAGATCGAGTCCGCCCTCGCGGAAGAATCCATCGCCTGGTCTTCCGCCAACCTCCATCGCCCGAGCCCCTTCCTTGCAGTGGCGGAGGTCGAGCCACCGACACCACGTCGTCCGAAAGATCCCGATCCACCGGTCAATCAGCCCGTGTCCGGCCAGCGGCTTTCGGACCGCGTTGCCCTTGCCTCGGTCGCTCCGCAGTTCAATCCCACCGGCGTGATCGTGAGCGGCAACCGCCGCCTCCTGCAGATGCCTGGCGGGAAGTTCTTCGTCGAGGGCGACACCTTCCCCGCCGTCATTCAGGAGGTGCGCTACATCGTCGAGATCGAGCGCATCACGCCCAGCGGTTATGACCTGCGCCTCGGCTCGGCGCGCCTTCCCCGACAGCTCAATCCGAACGATGCCGACGCCGCGGGACGCATTACCACGAACACTGAGCCGCCAACTGAATAGTCCACATTCACCCCTTTGAAACCTTCCTTTCCTATCCATCCGTCGAAATCTCCCATGAAACATCGCATCACCGTCCTCGTCACCGCCCTCGGACTGAGCCTCTGCGCTCAGGCTCAAGAGCGCTCCACTTCCACCGAGGACGCTGCCGCCGATCTCAGCGTGCGCGGCATGCAGACCACGATCGGCACCGCCGATGCCCAGTTCGAGATGCGTCAGTCCGAAGTCCTTGCGGCAGCCGAACCGGACGAGGACGCGCTCGATGAAGCCCTCGGGGCGAACGCCGCACCGGAGGATACCGCCACGCCCCTGGGTGAGCCTGCGCCCCTCACCTCCGCCGAAGATCTGGTCCCTCCCGCCGATTTTGAGCCGCAAGAGGAAGCGTCGACGGAGGAGTCGGACCTCGACCTCCCCACCTCGGTGGAGACCGACGATGCCATTGTGGACGATGTGTATCTGGATTTTGGCGACGAAGCGGCGCAATCGGTCGTGACGCGGGAGGCTGACACCATCTCGGTCGATTTCCCCGACGAGGACGTACGCACGATCATCCGCAACGTCGCCGATCTCTACGAGCTCAACGTCGTCATCCCCGAGGCCCTTGTGGGCAGCGTCAGCCTGAAGCTGCGCGACGTGTCTTGGCGTCAGGTTTTCGACGTCGTTCTCGAGCCGCTCAACCACACCTGGGTCGAGGACGGCAACATCATCAAGATCAAGAGCCTCGACGAATTGCTCGCCGAGCCGGTCTCGACCCGCGTCTTTGTCATCGACTTCGCCACCGCCGGGGAAATCGCGGAGTCCGTTGGCCCGATGGTGGACGGAGGGGCAGGGGGTCGCCTTCAAGTCGACACCCGCAGCAACGCGCTTGTCATCACCGAGCGGCCTTCGCGCATGGGCGACATCCAAGCGATCATCCAGCGCCTCGACCGCCCCACCGACCAGGTCATGATCGAGTCGAAGTTCGTCGAGGTGACGCGCCGCGACCAGCATGACCTCGGGATCAACTGGGCCGCCCTTGGCGGTTACGAGGTCTCCGCAGGGCCCTTCGACCGCGCCTATGAGCGGGAGAACAGCAGCGCCACCCAGTCTAGCCGCGAGACCCAGAGTGGAAGCACCTTCGACCTGCAGAACGGGATCGAACTGGTCGACTCCGACATCTCGCAAAACATCAGCCAGGCGGTCTCCGGGACCTCGCGCCTCGATACCGCGGTCTTCAACGCGGATGCCTTCAGCGTCATCCTGAGCGCGCTCGAAAACAACAACGAGGTGCAACTGGTCTCCAATCCGACGGTCGTGACGATGAACAACACCGTCGCGCAGATCAACATCGGCGAGGAGTTCCCCATCCCCGAGTATCGCTACAACGAGGAGCGCGGCACCTTTGAGGTGAGCGGCTTCGAATACAAGCCGATCGGCATTCTCCTCAACGTCACCCCGCAAGTGAACAGTGCGGGCTTCGTCAATCTCGCGATCAAGCCCGAGATCAGCAGCCGTACCGGGGAGGTCAACTTCGGTGGGGCGGGAGGGGCTTCCATTCCCATCGTCACGACGCGTCGGACGGAAAGCACGGTGACGATCAAGAGCGGCTATACCCTCGCCATCGGTGGGCTCATGGAGCAGCAGACCGGCGCGCTCGAAAGCAAGGTGCCGGTGCTCGGCGACATCCCCGGACTTGGTCGCCTTTTCCGCAGCGAAACCGATACCCTCGATGCGCGCAATCTCATCATCTTCATCACCGCCAAGGTCCTGAACCCCGACGGCAGCACCTACGAGGATGTCTTCGATCGCCGCACCCTCGATGAGATGGGCATCAGCCCCCGCGACGTGCCCGGCTACACCCCCCCGGCAAGTGAGGAGCAGCTCTACGAGCGGCTCAGCAACGAGCGGGCAGCCCTCGAAAACATGCGTCAGGAGACTGAGCTCAAGCAGCAGATCCAGCTCCTCGAGCAACTCCGCGACAAGGCCCAGGAGGTCGAAATCAAGCGCCTTGAGAAGCAAGAGCGCAAAGCCATCCGCGGCCAATAACCCCGGCGTCCGTCACCGTATCAGGAGATTACCTACATGAAACGCACTTTTCGCGGTCTCTTTTCCCTTCCCGCCGCGCTTGCCATCGCGGCCGGCATGGCCTTCGCCGCCCCGCCGGCGGTGGAAATCCTCTCCCCTCCGGAGGGTGGACTCTACCTGCCCGGGACAGGATTGAATGCCTTTGCCAGCGCGAAGGACGACGACGGTCTCGTCGAACAGGTCGAGTTCTTCCTCAACGGCGTCTCCATCGGCACGGTCCCCGGGCGGGATGATCTTGGCCTGCCGAGCGTGGCGGTCTATGAGTTGCCCTTTGTCCTTCCCGCGGTGCCCTCGGGCGTCGATCCAACCTATATCCTGACGGCTGTGGCGACGGACAACGACGGTGAGACAACGGTCTCGGCCCCGGTCAACTTCCGCGTGCGTGAGCTCGATGAGGTCACTCCGCGCATCGTCATGACGCATCCGCTTCCCCTGGGTGATGGAGACTTCATCAACGACACCTCGGTGGCGGGCGAAACCTGGCTCAATGCCGAGGTGTTCGACCCGGATAATCCCGATCTCACGGGAGTGACGGTCAACTTCTATGCCAACGGTCAGCTTCTTGCCACCGTGACCGAACCGGTGGGGGACACGCATACCTACGCCACGTATCTCGACTTCAGCTTCGTGGGCTTTTATTCGCTCTACGCCAAGGCGGTCGATGCGGATGGCAACGAGGGGCAATCTGTCCCGCTCGGGCTCGAGGTGCTCGAGCTGCAGGCGCCGATGCCGAAGGTGGAGGTCCTCCCGATCTTCGGCGAGCGGGCGGTCGAACAGCCCATTCCGCTCTACGCCGAAACCGACGGGAGCCTGGCCGGAATCACGCGGGTCGACTTCTTTGCCGACGGCGTCCTCCTCGACTCGGTCGTGGAGCCTCTCGTGCAGAACGGCACCAAGTCGATCTATTCGATCAACTGGGAGCCCTCGCCGGCGATGCTCGCGGGAGGCACGACCAACGACGTGGAGATCACTGCCCGCGCGGTGCAGGTCGACCCGAATACCTTGCCTGCCGACAACTGGCGGATCTCGGCCCCTACCATCGTCAGCCTGAAGGAAAAGCTCTTTGACGCGCCCGTCACCCGGATCGACCTTGCGAGTCCGGTCGACGGTTCGAGCTATACACTCGGGATGCAGGTTCCACTCATCGCCGATCTTCAGACCTCCGGCGCGGGCGCCACTCTGCAAGTTGACTTCTACGCCAATGGCGAGGTCGTCGGCTCGGCCACGAGCGCTCCTTTTCGCATTTACTGGAATCCCAATGTGTCGGGCAATTACGCGCTCTCGGCGGTCGTTACCGAAATCGGGCGCGGTGTCCTCGCGAGCGCGCCGCCGATCGCCGTCGAGATCGATGCGGGCACCTCAGAGCCGCGCTTTACCTATGTCGGTCCGGCGCTCTACGGCACCGCGCCGACCGACCCCCCGACTTATCCGTCCGTCTCGGCGGGAAGCGATGTGCAGTTGACGGCCGAGGTCAGCATGATGAAGCAGGATGTCGACGACCTCGATGGCGACGGCGATACGACCGAGTGGATTCCCGGGGAAGGCAACATCGAGCAGGTCCGCTTCTTCGTCAACGGACAGGAACTGGCGGCCGACACGACCGAGCCGTTTGCCACCTTCTGGACGCCGTCATCGGCCGGGACCTACCAGATCGAAGCTGAAGCAGTCGATCATGCCGGTCGTCTTCGCCTGTATTCACAACAGTATACGGTCGAGGAACGCACCCTCGCGGTGGTCAACCCGGTGGGCCAGGTGCCGAGCGTTTCGC
>JBKHAU010000026.1:0-11662 GCA_046542725.1 Opitutales bacterium | reverse complement strand
CACAGCCGCAGCAGAGCGGCGACGTTTCGCCGCACTGTGGCGTGGCTTGAACACGGGGACGCACTGCGGCCAACTCGCGGCGCCCCGTCGGGCGACTGCTTCAGCTGTCGTCCCACCCGGCGCACCGGGGGCCGTCGTTGCACCCCTCGAGCACCGACTTCATTCACCTTCTCAGGTCCCGGCCCGCCGCCGCGCAATCGGCCTCGCCTGCTCGCGGGGCAGAACTCAAGATTCCGGTCAAGCGTTGTTCCAACAAGCCGATGTAGAGCTTTTCCCAGATCCACCAACCTCCACCAAACCAACCAACTTCACCCCGTCCTCCTCGACTGGCCTTCGTAGACCATGCCCTCTGTCATGCCGAAGAGCTTCGCGCCGTCACTCGTGGATTCAGCCTCGGCTCTCATCGGCCGGCGTGGCTTTAGCTGCCATCATCCGCACGACGTCGGGCGAAGGACGGCCTCTTCTCTGTCATGAGTTCGCTCCGCCGCCATCGGGTCCTGCTCGTCGAGGACCAGCCGACCAACCAGCTCATCTCGACCAAGATTCTCGAGAAGATCGGCTGCCAGGTGGAACTCGCCGTCAACGGTCTGGAAGCGGTCGAAAAGGTCCGCGAAACGCCCTTTGACGCGATCTTCATGGATTGTCAGATGCCGGAAATGGACGGGATCGACGCGACCCTCGAGATTCGCCGCTGGGAACTCAGCCGCTCGCCCGGGAAAGCTCCGCGGCCGGTCCCGATCATCGCGGTGACCGCCGGAGCGGCCAATGCCTCGCGCGAGGAATGCCTCGAGGCGGGCATGAACGACTATCTCCTCAAGCCCATCCGGGTCTCGGAGTTTGTCGGCGCTTTGGCCCGCTGGTGCGGTCGCCACTCCGCCGTCCCCTTCGCCCCCGAGAGCTCCGAGGGCGTCAGCTGAGCCGTGCGGCCGGCGCTGAACCCGGCTTCAGCTATAAAACAGCGTCGCCCAGCGGCCGTCCGCGATGAGCTCTGCCTTCTTCGCTTCCCACTCCTCGGCCGAGCCCGCGAGACGCACCATCGCCTTGTCGAAGGTGCGTTCGAGTTGGGTCAGGCCAGACAGGTAGACATAGGTCTTCGGGGCGAGCATGAGGTCCCAGACCTCGGCCCCATGGGCGGCGATCGCTTCGTCGATCGAGGGCGGCTCGTCGAAGTGCGGGCGCGGGCTGAGGGCCTCGAACGCCTTGAAGGTCTCGCGGTCGTAGTAATTCGCGATGTCGCCGTTCTCGTCGTTCATGTAGAGCAGGTCGAGGCCGGTGCGGGCCCCGAAAAAGAGGCGGACCTGGCCGTGCCACTCCCGACGATCCTCGTAAATGTGCTTGATGAAGGCGCGAAACGGCGCGATGCCGGTCCCCACCCCGATCATGAGCAGGTTCGCGGAGGGGTCGCGCGGAGCGACAAACTGTCGGCCGTAGGGCCCGGTGATGCGCACTTGGTCGCCCGGCGCGAGGTCACAGAGGTAGTTCGAGGCCACCCCGGGGAAGCGCTCCCCGCTGACCTCGTCGATGTAGTCACAGCGGCGTACGCAGATGGAGAACTCGGCGAAGTTGTCCGCCTCGCCGCTACGTGCGCTGGCGATGGAGTAGAGCCGCATGTGGTCGCGGTTGCCAAAGATCTCGAGGCCCGGCGCGAGCACCCCGATGCTCTGCCCCTCGTAGTAAAAGAAATTTGCATCGGGGACGTGCAGCACGATGTGGCGCACTTCGGCGGTCGACTCGTCGGTGATGCGCTCGGAACTCACCACCGAAGCGGTGTAGGTCTGGGTGACGTCGTATTCGGAGAGTTTCATGATCAATCGTGGCTCCTGTGAAAGCAGAGAATTACGGGGTGAAAATGTGAGGGGAAGTCTCTTCGCGCGCTGGCGTATGGTCCGTTTTCCTTAGCAGGAGCCGTTCCCGTGGACAATCCCCCGCCGCCTTGCAGCGACAGAGCAGCCCGGCGCAGCCCACGCCCTCCTCCCGCGCCGGGCCCAGCTCGGGATGCCGCGCGGCAAAGGCCCGCGCCAGCGCCTGCACGCCGATCCAGCCGGCGAGGAGCGCGAAGACGAGCGCGATGGCAAGGAGGTAGGTCAGCATTGTCCCAAAATTCAGCTACGCCGGTTAGCCGCCGAGCCCGGCGAAGCCCATGAAGATGAGCGAGAGGAGCCCGCCGAGGACGAGGCTCATCGCCGCGCCCCTGCTCACGTCGGGCACGTCGGCGAGTTCGAGCTTCTCGCGCAGGCCGGCCATGAGGAGCAGGGCGAGGGTGAAGCCGGCGCCGGCGCCGAAGGCGTAGGCGAGCGACTGGAAAAAGGCATACGCCTTGGCCGTCTGGAAGAGTGCAAGCCCGAGGATGGCGCAGTTCGTCGTGATGAGGGGCAGAAAGATTCCGAGGGTGCGGAAGAGCGCGGGGCTGAACTTCTTCACCGTCATTTCGACGAGCTGCACGGCCGAAGCGATGATGGCGATGAAGCTGATGAGGCGGAGGAACTCGAGGTCGTAGCGCACGAGGAGGGCGTTGATCCCAAAGGCGCAGACCGAGCTCACGAGCATCACGAAAATGACCGCGAGCCCCATGTTCCAGGCCGTCGAGACCTTGCCCGAGACCCCCAGAAAAGGGCACAACCCGAGAAACATCGCCAACACGAAGTTGTTGATCAAAAACGCGTTGAGAAAAATGGCGGGCAGCGAATCAGGCGGCATCGGTCAACTCCACGCGGATGTTCTGGGGTTTGGCCCGGCGCTGACGCACGAGCGAGAAAAGGAAGAGCCAGAAGGCGAGGACGAAGAACCCCCCGGGTGGCAGGACGAAGATCGACCACGGCTGGAAGCTGGGCCCGAAGAGGTCGACCCCGAAGAAGCTGCCACTGCCCAGAATCTCGCGCAGTCCACCCATCGCAAGCAGCGCGAAGGTGAAGCCCGCCCCCATCCCGAGGGCGTTGACGAAGGCACTCGGAACGCTGTTTTTCGAGGCATAGGCCTCGGCCCGGCCGAGAATCACGCAGTTCACCACGATGAGTTGAATGAAGGCCCCGAGCGCGCGGTAGAGTTCGAGGCTGATGGCCTGGATGGCGTAGTCCGCCATCGTCACGAAAGTCGCGATGATGATGATGTAGGCCGCGATGCGAACCTGCTTCGGGATGAGTCGGCGGAGGAGCGACACGAGGACTCCCGAGCAGACGAGGACGAAGGTGGTGGCGAGGCCCATCGCGAGCCCGTTGACCGCCGAGTTCGTCACCGCAAGGGCGGGACAGAGCCCGAGGAGCATGACGAAGACGGGGTTCTCCTTCCAGAGACCGAGGGTGAAGGTCTCCCAGTTGAGGGGCGGCGGGGTGCGGCTGTCGTTCGGCATGGCGGCTAGTCCACGGCGGGGTCGGGGGTGGCGTCGGAGGGCTCCAGCTGGGTCACGAGCTGGTCGCGATGACGGGCGAGGAGGGGCAGCAACGCGTTTGTGCTCGTGCGCAGGGCGTCGCCGATCGCCTCCGAAGTGACAGTCGCACCGGAGATCGCGTCGACCTGCCAAGGCTCGGTCTTGGTCCCACTCTTCACCGTGCGGATCTCGTGGGCCATCGCCGTGCGATCTTCGTTGAGACGGGCGTCGAGGGCGTCGAAGTTGGCGAGGAAGGCGGGATCGGTCTCGACCTTGTCGCCGAGGCCCGGCGTCTCGGTGCTCTGCAGCACGGTCATGCCGATGATCGCCTCCTTCTCCAGGGAGTAGCCGTAAAGGATTCTCACGACATCCTGGTAGCCGCGGGCCGAGCCCTCGAGCGCGAGGCCCGCGAGGCGGCCCTCCGCGTCGTAGCCGGCGAACACGTTGGCCTCGGCCGTCGCGGTGTCGGGAAGCGGCGTGAGGCCGTTTTCATCGAGCCGATAGTTGCGGCGCTGCGTCGCCTCGGGGAGGACGGAAAAGACCGCCTGCTCGAGCGCGGCCTGCTGGTTGGCGAGGATGCGTGGCTTGGTCAGCTCGTAGACCCCCACGATGCAGAGGCCCGAGAGCATCGAGATGAGGCCGAGGGTGAGGATGAGCCGGCTGCTCTTCGGCAGGTCGCGCACCGGCGCAGGCGCGGCGGATGGGCGGTCCATCCCGATGACGGTCTCCTCGCTCATGCCGCCTCCTTCGCTGGTTTGGGTGGGCGGGCGCCGTATTTCCGCGGCTGGGTGTAGCTCGCGATGAGCGGCGAGCAGGCGTTGCCGAGGAGGATGGCATACATCACGCCCTCATTCAGCCCGCCAAAGAGCCGGATGACGACCGTGACCACGCCGATGAGCGTCCCATAAATCCAGACACCACGTTGCGTCACGGGCGAGGCCACCATGTCGGTCGCCATGAAGACCGCCCCGAGCATGAGTCCCCCGGAGGTGAGGGTGAAGAGCGGGGACGGGTATGCCGCCGGGTCGATCAGGTAAAAGGCTCCGGAGACCGCCGCCGCGGAGAGAAGGATGCTGGCGGTGATGCGCCAGTTCATCATCCCGCGGGCGATGAGGTAGAGCCCGCAGACGAGGATGAGAAGGGCCGAGGTCTCGCCCGCCGAGCCCGCGGTCGTGCCAAGGGCGAGGTCCATCGGAGCGGCCGAGATGGCGTCGAACTTCATCGCCGCAAGCGGCGTGGCCCCGGAGAAACCGTCCGGCACGGTCTGCGCCAGCCAGTCGCGGATCGGGACAGGCTGGAGAAATGGGGGCGTGAGCGTGCTCGGGATGAACTCGGTGAAGCGTCCGTCGATGAGGTGCGGGACCCAGGTCGTGATCGGCACGGTGAAGGCCGCCTGGGCAAAGGCCCGGCCGACGAGGGCAGGATTCATGACGTTGTATCCGAGGCCGCCAAAAAAGAGTTTTCCCAGCCCGATGCCCGCAAACGAAGCCACCACCGCCATCCAGAGGGGGAAGCCCGGTGGCAGGGTGAGGGCGAGGAGCAGGCCGGTGATGACCGCACTCCAGTCCTTCGCCGTCGACGGGCGGCCCTGCATTCGGCAGAGCACATGCTCGGTCAGCACGCAGGTCGCCGTGCAGGTGATGAGGAGCGCGAGCACGCTGATCCCGAACTGATAGACCGCATAGGCGCAGACCGGCAGGAGGGCATAGACCACATTGCGCATGATGACCGGCACGGAATGGGCCTGACGCAGGTGCGGCGAGGTGCGGAGGACGGCGGCGGGGGCCGGAGTGGACGTCATCGTCAGCTTCATGACGCTTTCGCCTTCGCCTGGGCGCGTTCGCGGTTGGAGGACTTCGCCACGCGAAAATACTGCACGAGCGGGATGCCCGCCGGGCAGACATAGCTGCAGCAGCCGCACTCGAAGCAGTCGTTGAGGTGGAACTCCTCCGCCATCTCGGCGTAGCGGTGCTTCTGCGCGAGCTTGCCGAGCTGGCAGGGGTTGAGGTGCATGGGACAGGCGTCGACACATTGCCCACAACTGATGCAGGGGTACATCTGCTCGGTCGTCTGCCCCGTCATCTCGCGCTCGGTGAGGACGAGCACGCCGCCGCAGCCCTTCGTCACGGGCACGTCGAGCGAAGAGACGGTGCCGCCCATCATCGGCCCGCCCATGATGAGGTGCTGGGCCGAGCCGCGGAAGCCGCAGTGCTCGAGGATGAAGCGCAGGGGCGTGCCAATCGGCACCATGTAGTTGCCCGGGCGCTCGATGCCCGGCCCGGTGATCGTCACGACGCGCTCGATCACCCCCCGGCTCATCGGCAGGAGCTGCCCGAGTTCGGCCGTGGAGGAGACGTTGAAGACGGCCAGCCCGACCTCGGAGGGGAACTTGCCGGAGGGGATCTCCACCCCCATGAGGGCCTTCGCGAGCATCTTCTCGGCGCCCTGCGGATACTTCGTCGGCACCGCCCGGACCTCGATCGAGCCGTCGGCGGGCAATTTCGCACGGACCGCCTCGACGGCGTCGAGCTTGTTGTTCTCCGTTCCGATGATCGCCCGCCGCGCCCCGAGCGCCTTCATGAAGATCTGCGTGTCACGGATGAGGTCCTCCGTCATCCCGAGCATGACGCGGTGATCGGTCGTGAGGAAGGGCTCACATTCGCAGCCGTTGATGAGCACGGTGTGGACCTTGTGCCCCTTGGGCGGGGAGAGCTTCACATGGCTCGGGAAGGCCGCCCCGCCGAGCCCCACGAGGCCGGTCTCCTGCACCGCCGTGACGATCTCCGCCGGGGTCATCGCGTCGACGTCGCGCGGCACCCCGTAGCGCACTTCCTGGCTGTCGCCCGGGTAGACCTTGAGGATCATCGCGCGCGTCTTCGGGCCGCGCACCGTCGGCCGCAACTCCATCGCACGAATCACGCCGGTGGCGGGCGCGTGCTGCGGGACGGAGACGAAGCCCGTGGCCTTGGCGATGGGCTCGCCGCGCACGACCTCCTGCCCGTTGTGCACGAGCGGCATGGAAGGAGCCCCGGCATGCTGCGAGAGCGGGATGATGAGCTCAGGGGGAAACGGCAGGCGCCGGATCGGAAGGTGCGCGGTGAGCTTGTTCTCCGCCGGATGAATGCCGTGGGAAAACGTGCCCCGCTGCCAGGCGGCCGGGTCGAGGAGCTTCTGGAGGAAGGTGACCATCAGCGGTCTTTCAGTGTCCCATGTGGTGGATACGCCATGCGAGGTCGCTCCCTACTGGAATTTCTCCGCCCGCTTGATGAGCTTGTCGACGCCCTTCTCCGCCGGGTCGGCCGGCGTGCCGGGATGAATGCACCGGCCGGTGCATTTCTCCGCCGCCCGCACGATGTCCTTGTAGGGGCCGCCCTTCGGATCCTGCACAAACGCCTTCTTGTTTTCGTCGTAGGCGAAGATCTTGGGGTTGATGTTCACACACTCGTCGCAGGCGGTGCATTCGCTCTGGTCGATCCAGGCGGCGTCGAAGGCCGCGCCGGCGGCGGCGGTGGTGGCGCCGTTCGGCACGGCGGCATTGGTCGCGGGAGCCGACGCGGCGGACAGGGCGGCCGCCCCACCCTCGCCGCCGAGCATGGCCATGAGGCCGCTGGCGAGCTTCTGCGCGGTCTCCGCGCGCACCTGCGTGGCGATCGCTTCGGGATCGATCTTGCCGGTGAGCCCGGCGATGCCCTTGAGGGTGCGCCAGAAGTCGCGGCGCTCCTCCGTCGAGCGAACCATCTCGGCCGAGACCATGACGCGCATGAGGCGATTTTTCTTGTCCACGCCCCAGACGTAGGGGAAGCCATCCTCGCGGTCCTCCTCGGACAGGTCGATGAACTCGGCGAGCGGCACCATGTCGTCGTTCCAGGTGTCGACCGGGGCGACGCGGAAGTGCTTGCGGAAGCGGCCTTCCTGCATCGCGAAGTCGGCGAAGGTCATCGGCAGGGTCATGCTCTGGGCGTTGCCGTCCTCGTCCGTGTAGGGCAACTCGTAGGTTGGCCAATCGGCATCCATCGCGGGATTGCCGTCGAGGTCGAAACACGCCTCCCAGCTCTCACCCGCCTCCGGGTCGAAGCGCAGGATCGGGTAGGCGCGGGACTCGAGCGCCATCTTGCTGCGGAAGGCGCTGGAATCGTCGGGCACGCCGTGCTCCGGCTGGCAGACCGCATAGACATTGAAGAGCGCCGGCCGCCGTGCGTTGAGCCCGTCGATGTAGCCCTCGATGAGGTGGGTGTAGTTGGCGACGTTGCCCTGCAGGACGAAGGCCGTGCGGTGGGCCGCGGCGATGAGGCTGATCTCCTTGCGGATCTCCTCCTTGCCCTTCCAGGCCGGCCCGTAGGGCGCCATGTCCGAGATCTGCCCGACGAAGCCCGAGGTGCAGGCCTGACCGCCGGTGTTCGAGTATACCTGCGTATCGAGGACGAAGATCTTGATCGGCCGCCCCGACATGAGGGCGCGGGAGACGTTCTGGAAGCCGATGTCATACATCGCGCCGTCCCCCCCGACCGCCACGACGGGCGGCGAGAGGAGATACTCCTCGTCCGTGAAGTCCTTCCAGTTGAATCGCTTGAGCGACTCGGCGGTCTTCGTGTAGTCCTCCCCGGCGAGTTCTGCTTCGGCCTGCCGGATCGCCTTGAAGCCATTGCCCATCGCCTGCATGTGCCCTTCGAAGAGTCCCAGCGAGACCGAGGGCGCATCCTGGAAGAGGTGGTTCGACCAGGGAAATGGATACGGATTGTAGGGGAAGCTCGAGCCGTAGACCGACGAGCAGCCGGTCGCATTCATGAAGCCCATCTTGGCGCGCCCGTTCTGCGTCGGGCCGTGCTCGTAGCGCCACTTCAAGTCCTTCAACTTGCCGATGAGGTCGCTCACGTGCTTGAGCCAGTCCTGGTCGAGGGGCGAGCCGGCCTTGCCCTCGTCGAGCGCGGCGGCCAGCTCGGAGAGCTTGAGATCGCGGTCGCGGTGCGAGGAGACCGCCTTTTGCAGGGCGCCGAGATCGCTGATGTCGACCGTGGCGGCGAGCTTCGCGCGGACGTGGCCCTCGAGCTTGGCGATGAGCTCATCGAGGTAGCGCAGGTGCTTGTGGACCCGCTGCTGCATGAGGGCTGTGACGGTGCTCGTGAACAGATGGAGCACGCTCTTCTCGCCGCAGCCAGTGCAGGCGCCGTCGCCGCAGACCATCGAGCCGTAGATCGACTTGTCGAGCAGCATGGTTTCGAGCGCGCCGATCTTCTCGTCGAGGTCGTCGATACGGATGTACTCGCGCGGGGTGCTCGGCAGGTCCTGCCAGAACTCCCACTCCTTCTCGAGCTGCTTCACCGTCTCCGGCGTCTGCTCCTTCACCGTGAGGGCGTCGTCGTCGCACACTTCGATGCAGAGCATGCAACCCTTGCAGGCATACGGATTGACCGTGATGGAAAACAGGCCCCCGCTGCCCGCCTGGCCCTTCTCACGCTGGTCCCAGTAGGGCTTGGTCAGGGAGAACTGGAAGTCCCCGATCGACTCGCGGAACCAGCCGAACTCCTCGCGCAGCGCCTCGGCCTCGCCGTTGGCCTCGACGATGGTGGCCTCGATCGCCTGGTCCATGAGGGGCGCCACCTTGATGCTGTTCGTCCCGTTGGCCGCGAGGGTCGCGGCGGCGCGCATCTTTTTCTCCACCGTGCGGACAGCCTTGGGGAGCAGCTTCACCTCATGTCCTGCTTTCTGGATACGCTTCACGACGGTGTTGAAGACGTCCCCGATGTTGCTCACGAGACCCGGAATGGCGGAATCGGGACAGACCGTGAAGCAGTCGCTGCAGGCGGTGCATTTTTCCGGATCCCAGACCGGGTGGTTGAACCGGATCTGCGTCATGTTGCGGTAGACGCCGGTGTTTGCCGGGATGAGGGAAAGGGCGTTGAAGGGGTCGGCGAGGTTGTCGTTGGGCCGGCCGCCGAGGTAGAAACTGCCGGTGTGCTCCCAGAAACGGTGGATGTCGGTCTTCGGGTCCTCGCTCGCGGGCATGCGCTTGAGCATGACGGGCAGGTTCGTCGCCTGACGCGCTTCGGTCGCGCGATCATGGTCGAGCGGCTTCTCGGTGATTTCGGTGAGCTGGTCGAAGCCGCGGCGCACCACGCGCATGTTGTCCTCCACGACGCGCGCGCCCTTGCCGCCGAACTTCTTCGTCACCTGGTCACGGATGGCCTGAAAGAGCGATTCCTCGGTGAGATTGGCTGAGGCCATGAGGCTGGAGCCGGCAAAGAAGGCGCCCTGGAAGGCGATCCCCTGCATGCGGAACTGCAGCTCCGGGTCGCTCGCCTCCTCGCGGGCGATCTTGAAGGCGTCGAGGAAGCAGACCTTGATGTCGTGATCGACGATGTAGCGCCGGGAGGCGGGCGGGAAGGAACGCCAGACCGCGAGCGGGTCCTCGAGATCGCTCTGGATGATGAAGGTGCCGCCCTTCTTCAGCCCAAAGAGCGGATTGGAGTGGCTGAAGACGTTCGGGTCGGGCGAAAGGACGGAGTCGACGAAGGTGTACTCGCAGTTGATCCGGATGGGCTCGGGGGCGGCCGAGAGGTAGTAGGTCGTGGGTTGGCCCTTCTTCTCGGAGCCGTATTTCGGGTTGGCCTTGATATCGTATCCAAGAAGGTCATACAGCGTGATCGCGAGGTTCTTGCCCGTCGTCATCGCGCCCCATCCACCGACCGAGTGCATGCGCACGGTGACGGCCCCCTTCGGCAGAAGGTTGGGATTCTCGCTGCCCTTCAGGGCGAGTTCCTTCACCCGCGGGTAATACTCCTGCAGGCGCTGCTGGTAGATCTCCTGCTTCGGGCTCGCCGGCTTCTCGTGGATGAAGTCGATCGAGAGGTAGAAGAACTTCTTGCGCGCGCCGCCGGGAGCCATGTTTTCGATCGCGCCGACGACGCCCTCCGGCTGGAGGTCGCGGCTGCCCATGCCGAAACAGCCGGAAAAAAGCGTGGGGGTGTCGCCCGATCCCTTGTAGGTCGCGTAGCCCGGATAAGGCGTCTCCTCACCGCGGCCCGTCATGCCATTTTCGATACACTTGCTCACGGTGGCGCGGATCTCGCGGATGAGCGGCAGGTCCTCCGCCAACGGCTGGTCGGTGCGCTCGAGCACGACGACGCCCTTGCGGCCCTTGAGGATGTGGCTGAGGACATCGCCGGGGAAGGGGCGGAACATCGTCATGTTGACCACGCCGACCTTCAGCTTGCGATGCTCGCGCATGTAATCGGCGACCGCCTCGGCCGTGCCGATGACACTCCCCTGCCCCAGCACGAGATAGTCGGCATCCTCGCAGCGATAGGTCGCGACGCGGCTGTAGTGGCGGCCCGTGAGGGCGGCAAACTCGGCCATGCACTGGTCCGCGATGGGCGCGATGTGCTGGAAAAAGTAGGGTCGCTGTGCCGCGACGGACTGCATGTAGGCGTCCTGGTTCTGCACCGAGCCCGAGCTGACGGGGTTGTCGACGTCCCAGATCAACGGCACGCGCCGGCGCGTCTGGCCATAGACCAGGCGCTGGGCCGGGGTCGGGCACTCGATGATGTCGTCGGGACGGCCGAGGAACTCCTCGACCAGCGCCCGCTCGGGGACCATCAGCGGTTCGATCAGATGGGTGGTGAGAAAGCCGTCCTGCCCGACCGCGCCGGGGGTGAGCGAGGTCTCGGCGATCTTGCGCGCGATGAGGTTGAGGTCGGCGGCTTCCTGGGCGTTCTTCGCCATCACCTGGAAGAAGCCGGTGTCATCCATGAGGTGATAGTCGTCGTGGCCCGCATGCACGTTGAGGGTCGTTTTCGTAATCGCGCGGCAGCCCACGTTGAGGATGTAGGGCAGTCGCTTGCCGACCGCGCCGTAGAGCGACTCGTGCATGTAGGCGATGCCCTGGCCGGAGGAGAAGTTGCTCGCACGCAGTCCCGTCATGGAGAGGCCGGCGGTCACCCCGGCGGCGGCGTGCTCGCCTTCGGGTTCGATGAAGATGAGGGGGCGTCCGGAAATGTTGATATGCCCCCGGGCGGTCTCCTCGGCCCAGTATTCGCCCATCTGGGTGGAGGGCGTGATGGGGTAGGCACCGGCGGCGTCACTCGACTCGCGCTCGCACATGATGACCGCGGTGTTGCCGTCCATCGCGACGGGGAGCCCGGGGTATTTCACAGTCTTCTTTTCGGCAGGCATGTCTTGGGTCTTTCGGAGTGGGGGTAAAAACGGTGGGGTGGGAGAAAGCGGAGAGGAGCGGCGAGGGACCAGGACGAGGAGGCGAGCGACTACGGGTCGGGCTGGATGGGGAGGGGCCCCTGGCGGATG
>JBKHAU010000025.1:0-11738 GCA_046542725.1 Opitutales bacterium | reverse complement strand
GACGTGGTCTACCACGGACACTTCAAATGCAACCGCCGGCGCATCGTCGACTACCCTTCCCTGCAGGCCTATCTCGAACGCCTCTACCACCTCCCGGGCATCGCCGACACCGTCAACTTCGACCACATCAAGCGTCACTACTACGTGACTCACGACGACCTCAACCCCGCTGGCATCGTTCCCGCCGGCCCCGCCCTCGACTGGGCCTGAGAAGAAGGCGGCGGCCGCTCCCTCTCGCTACCGCAGGCAGTCGAGTCGCCAGCGCACGTCACCCCGCTCCAGCCAGCGCACGAGGCGCAGGAGCCAGCGCGCCCGGAGCGAAGGCGGGCGCACGAGGCAGTGGGCAAAGTCGGCCACCGCCGCGTCGCGCGCCGCCGTCAGCCGCTCCCGTTCTTCCCCCTTGGCGAGGGCCAGTTCGAGGGCTTGGGTCCACGCCCCGGCGCGGGCATAGCGCAGGCTGAAGATGCTGAGCTGCTCATCGATCTCGCCGAGCAGTCGATCGACGAGCCCGAGCGGCCCGACGATGCGCGTGAGGCGGCGCTGGGTTCCCTCCAGCTCCGCCGCGAGGATGTCGTTGATGCGCAAAAAGTCCGCCTTGAGGTCGAGCAGCTCGCCTGACGCGCACGCCTCGGTCGAGAGCCCAAGGTCGAAGCCGATATGCGCGTTCATCCCGAGCAAGAGATGCTGCAGGACGGTGAGGTCGCGGCCGCTTTGGGCAAAGGCCGCCTTCCACGAGCCCGGGACCGCGCCTCCCGCCGACCATGCGGCATCAGCCTCGAGATAGCGTTGGGCGAAGAGCACGTCGAGCCGCTCCATGCGGGCGTTGTCCTCGAAGTCCCCGCGCGCGATGGCCTCCTTCACCGCCACCGTCACGCGGCCATAGAGAGCGGGGAAGTAACCCGCCGCCGAGCCCGCCGCCCACTCGCGCTGCACGATCGCGTCGAGCGCGGCGATGACCTCGTCGATCGTCGAGACAGCCTCCATGCCGACCAATCTCGCGTGCGGCACCGCCGGGTTCCAGCCCAGACTGCTCGCCCCTGCAGCATGATGCCACGACCCGACCTGGCGCAAAGGTCCCCACGCCCCCAGAGGCGCCATCTTTCAGCCCACCCTTTATCTGCCCCATCCGGGGGGGAAGGCAGCGCCCAGGCCCGCTCCCGCCCCGTCGCTCAGTCCGCCGGCGTCACGCCCTTGCGCAGGATGAGGTTGCCATACTTCGCCAACTCACCAGTCACGACCAGGGCGAACGCCGCGCGCGCTCTCTCGTAGAAGGCAAAGCGCCCGAGCCGCGCCACCGCCGGCTCCGCGCCGGCCGCGAGATGCGGCGCCATCGCCTCGCGGTAGGTGACCTCGACGGCGAGGTCGAGCACATCTCCCGGCACCGCCGCCATCATGATGAGCGGTGCATCCCCATAGTCGTCCAATTCGAAGAGCGGGAGGATGCCTCGAAGCAGTCGTGATATCCTCACTCCATCGGCGCGCAGCACCCGGCCTCCGACGCTCTCGGCAGGGAAATGCGCGTCCGCGAGGACCAGCTCGTCGCCGTGCCCCATGCGGCAGAGAACGGCAAGCAGCTCGGGCGAGAGGACGGGATCGATGCCTTTCAGCATGGCCTCAGGAGGGTTCCAGGCCTGGCTCCGCAGGCGCCCGCCGCAGGTAGACAAAGAGCCCGTAGGCCGCGACGACGACGAAGCACAGCGCAGGCAGGAAGAACGAGACGCGCACCGACTCGAGCTGCCGCCCGAACAGTTCCATTCCCTCGCCGTCGATCAAGGCCCCCTGCCAGCGCGGCAGGAAGGCCCCACCCACGATGGCAAAGATGAGGCCGGCGGAGCCGAGTTTGGCGTCATTGGGGGAAAGCCCCTCGAGGGCGATTCCGTAGATCGTCGGAAACATCAGCGACATGCAGCCGGAGACGCCAACGAGGCAATAAAGCCCGACCATGCCGGGCAGGAAGATGGCCCCGAGGACCAACCCCCACCCGCCCAGCGCGAGCACTCCGAGGAGCAACCCGGGCGCGATGAAACGTAGGAGAAAGGTGCAGACGAAGCGGCTGCTCAGGAACAACACCATGGCAGCGATATTGTAGGTCTGCGCCTCGGCCGCGGAGAGGCCGACAAGCGTCATCCCGTAGTGGAGGATGAACGTCCAACACATGATCTGGGCCCCCACATAGAACGCCTGGGCAATGACCCCGCCGACGTAGTGGGCGTTACCGGCGAGGTGACGCACAAGCGTGCCGAGGCGGATGGGCGCCTCCTCGCTGCCCGTGTCCGGCATCTTCGAAAAAAGGAAGAGAGCGAAGACCCCGAGCACGACGACCGCCACCACGACATAGGGGATCGTGACCGTCTGGAGGTCGGCGGCCTGCATCGCGGCGTGCGCCGCCCGCGCATTGTCCGCATAGTCGTAGAGCGCCTGCTCGATGAGCGCGTCGACCTCGCTCGGCAGCATCGTGGCGTATTCGGGATGGGCCACGATCTCGGCTTCGCGAAACTTCGCCACCTCGAGGTTGGGGAGGATGAAGAGGCTGGCCACGACCATGCCGGTGAGCGAGCCGATGGGGTTGAAAGCCTGGGCGAGGTTGAGGCGGCGGGTGGCCGTCTCGCGTGGTCCCATCGACAGAATGTAGGGATTCGCACTCGTCTCGAGAAAGGCGAGGCCGAAGGTGAGCACGTAGAAGCCGACAAGGAAGAGGTTGAACTGCATGAGCATCCCCGCCGGCACGGTGAGCAGCGCGCCGAGGGCGTAGAGCCCGAGTCCGACGAGGATGCCCGACTTGTAGGAGACCTTGCGGATGACGAGCGCGGCAGGGATCGCCATCGTCGCGTAGCCGCCGTAGAAGGCCCACTGCACGAGGCTGCTCTGCGCGTTGCTGATGAGGAAGACTTCCTTGAAGACGCGCACGAGCGGATTCGTCACGTCATTGGCAAAGCCCCAGAGGGCAAAGAGCGTCGTGACGAGGACGAAGGGGTAGAGCAAGTGGCGCGGGACGACCGCGGGGCGGGCTTCGGGAGACGTCATCGCGGGGTCGAGAAGAGCAGAGCGAAGATGGGCTGCGGCCTCACCCGGCACGCCCGTAGAGCGGACCGAAATTGCGACAGGCGCGAAAATCGGCACCCTCGCGATCAGCCGTCCCAAAGGCGTTCCAGGCGCTCGGGCGAAAGATACGCGCTTCCTCGACGTTGTGCATGTAGACCGGGATGCGCAGCATGCTCGCGAGGGTGAGATAGCGGTCCCCGACATGGCCGGCGGTGAGGACGCAGTGGTTGGCCCCCCAGTGATTCATCACCTCGTAGGTGCTGCGAAAGGCGCCCTGCCCGGTGAGGCGGGGCACAAACCAGGTTGTCGGCCAGGTCGGGTTCGTGCGCTCGTCGAGGGCGTCATGGATCGGGCCGGGCAGCGCCACCGTTGCGCCCTCGGCGATCTGCAGGGCGGGACCGAGACCCGCGACGAGATTGAGCCGCACCATCGTCGCCGGCATCCCGCCGCGCGTCGCATAGCGCGTGCTCCAGCCCCCACCGGGAAAATACTCCGTGATCGACGGGTGCCAGGTCACCGCCTCGAGGCAGCGCGCGATCTCGTCGTCATTGATTTCCCAATACGGCTTCATTGTCGGTCGGCCTTCGCCGTCGCTCTGCTGGCCCGTTCCATCGAGCGCCGCCGGACCCGAATTGATGAGGTGCAACAGTCCGTCCGGGGCAAGGCCCTCGTCGAGCGCTTGACCGCTCGCCTCGCGGATCGCCTCCGGACTCCAGTAGGTCCGCAGGTCGGCAAAGACCTGGGCACTGTGCGTCAGAAGGTGGCCAAAGAGCATGCCGGCGGCGTTGAGCGCGTCGTTTTCCGTCGCGAGAATGTAAGGCGCGCGCCGGCCGTTCCAGTCGAACGAGCTGTTGAGGATCGCCTCCATGAAGTCGCCGTTGGGGAAGTGATCGGTCCACTGCCGCTGGCCCTGGAAGCCGGCCGCGAGGGCATCGTGCCCGAGGGCCTGTTCGCCCCACCCTTGTTCGGCCAGGGCCGGGTTGCCGACCATGAGGTCGCGCGCGATGAGCGCCATCTTCACCGAGGTGTCCCAATCCTCGTCGAGTTGCGTCCGGGAACGGCGCTTGGCCGGGGGGTTGTAGTCGTCGCCCTCCGGGCAGTGGGCCTGCACCCAGGCGCGGGCGCGCTCGTACTCCGCCGCGTCGAACAGATTCTTCGCGAGGCGGCCGGCAAACTCCGACATGTCGATGTCCTCCACGCGCATGCCCAGCCAGCGTTCCCAGAAGGCGTGCTCGACCATCGAGCCGGCGATCCCCATCGAGGTGCCGCCCATCGAGAGGTAGCTGCGCCCCCGCATGAGGGCAACCGCGAGCCCTGCCCGGACAAAACCGAGCAGCTTCTCCGCGACATCCCCAGGGATTGTCTCAGCGTCGGAGGACTGGACATCCTTGCCATATATCCCGAAGGCCGGCAGACCCTTCTGGGTGTGGCCGGCGAGGGCCGCCGCGAGGTAGACCGCCCCGGGGCGCTCGGTCCCGTTGAAGCCCCAGATGGCCTTCGGCCGCAAGGGATCGAGGTCCATCGTTTCGGAACCGTAGCACCAGCACGGCGTGACCGTGAGGGAAAGGCCCACCTTCTCCCGGCGAAAGCGTTCCTCGCAGGCCCGTGCCTCCGCCGCCCCGCCGATCGTGCGCTCCGGAATGACGCAACGCACCGGCGTGCCGTCGGGATAGCGCAGGCGCTCCGCGAGCAGGTGCTCGACGCGACGCGCCTGCGCCATGACCTGGGCTTCGAGGGATTCGCGGACGCCGCCCAGGCGCCCGTCGATGGTCGGACGCAGGCCGACCCGGGGGTGAGGGTGTTCAAGGGGCATGACAAAAGGAACTCTTGGGTGAGCCCAGAATAACAGATGCCCGGTGCCCTGAACATAGCCAAACTTGGCTTGCATGGATATTCTTGACTCGACAGGGGCCGTGCGACCCGCTGCTGCGGTGGACTTCACGAGTCCGATCACCCTGGCCCGCCACACGGGACATACGCGCTATCGTCTGCTGCGCCATGAAGGCCGCCCGCACTGGATGGTGGGCCGGGAGGATTGTCTCCCGGGATACCGCGTGCGCCGGCCCCGTGGGTTCACCGCGTGGACCGTCGAACTGGTCGCGCGCGGGCAGGGAGAGGCGCGCACGCGGGAAGGCACTTTCACCCTCAAGCCGGGATCGGTCTTCTCCTATGGTCCCGGCGAACCGGTGAGCCTCGACGCCGGACGCCAGACGATGCTGAAATACTTCATCAGCGCACTCGAGGAGGGCGTCTGGGCGCGCTCCTGGTTCAGCCACCTGCGTCCCGGGCATACCTACGAGGTGCCGGACAGTCTGTCGGCCCTTCCCCTTCTGGAGGGCCTCCTGCACACTTCTTCCGCCCGCGAGACGGGTGGCGATGCCGCCGCCTTTGCGATGCTCGAGGGCGTTGCCGCCTGGCTCCAGATGAGCCGCGAGGCGCGTCGCGGTCAGGCCCGGTCTCCTCTTCTCGAGGCCGCCCTCCGCCTCCTCGAGGTGCGCTACCGCGAGTTGCCCAGCGTGACGGCGTGGGCCGATGCCCTCGGGGTCTCCGCACCCCATCTGTGCCGGGTCTTTCGGGCGCAGCACGGTCGCACGCCCTACGCCGAGCTGACGGATCGCAAACTGCAACATGCCTACCAGCGTCTGCGGCGGGATCACCTCCCCGTGCAGGAGGTCGCGCGTGAAGTCGGCTACGAAGACCCCTTTCACTTCTCCCGGCTCTTCAAACGACGCATGGGCGTGCCGCCCAGTCAGGTTCGCTGAGGGCGGGTGTCGCATGCGCCGGAGCGCCCGCCGCCCCGACGAAAACACGGACCGACAGACCGGCTAGCACCCACGAGGAGCAACCGGGCGGGTATCGGGATCGGGGCGGGGCCTCCCGACTGACCGCCGACGGTCGCCCTCACCGAAGGACCCCTATTCGTCCTGTCCGCGTCGAATCGTCACTGATCGGCGCCGCACACAGATAGCCAAACGAAAAGGCTCCCCGTCGGCGCGTCCTGAGGGTGCCTCCTTGCTTTCCGGGAAAAGCAAGTTCCCGTCCCTTCCTCGCCATGGCTTCAAAGGGGGTTGCTCCAGCGCAACCCCTTGAAACGGTGGAAATCGGTGTCGTTGCTGTGCAGCTCGGCTTGATGCCCGACCGCAAGCGCGGCGAGGTAGGCGTCGGTGGTCAGGTTGCCTCCTGTACCCAGAGCGCGGAGATAGCCGAAGTAAAGGGCCTGAAACGATTTGCCGGGTTCGATCACGATCACGTTCGGGCGTTCAAGCCAACTGCTCACGAGTGCAATGGCCGCGGAAGCGGTCAGGGGACTCTCGAAAACGCGGGGATGGGTTGTCAGCCGGATGAAGCCGGAACTGACGATCCATGGCAGCGCGACCGGGTCGTCTGCATTCAGGCAATCGGTCCACCAGCGCCGGGCCTCCTGATGGTGCGGAGCAAGCGCATTGTGGGCGTAGATCAGGAGGTTGATGTCGGGGAGGATCACTTCTGCAGCTTGCTCTCGAGCTGGGCCTCGATTTCGAGTTCATCGACCAACTGATTCAGCTTGGTGGTGTCGATCCCGGCGCGGAACGGGGACGCGAAGGTCTTCACCCTGAAGGGCTTCGGCTGGGCCCCGCCACTGTCGGACCGCAGGCCGCGGCGAAGGGCGTCATTGATGATCTCCTTTTGACTGCGCTTGCCCGAGAGTCCGGCCTTACGGATCTGTTCGGCCACGTCAGGATCCAAGGTGAGCGTTGTTCTCATTTTGTCATCATGTATCAGCATGCCCTGATGTCAACGCATCAAGCATCGCCCGGGGGGGTTCGTTTCGCGCCTTTCGGCGCGGCGACATCTCCGCTGCGCTCCGTCGAACCCCCGGGGGGTCTCATCCCTCCCCGCAGGCATTTCAAGAAGGGAAAACTGGCGGACAGGGAGGGATTCGAACCCCCGGTACCCTTGCGGGTACACCTGATTTCGAGTCAGGCACATTCGGCCACTCTGTCACCTGTCCGGAAAAGAGCGCGTTTCTGGGAGCGTTTCGGGGGCTTGGCAAGCCTTGCCTGACTCGAACCGTCTTTCGGTCGCGGTCAAGACGGATGCGAAGCAAGGAGGGCGAAGCGCTGCCGCTTCCACCTCGAACAGACCCGGCGGTCCTCGTCCGCTCGCGCGATTGCCTCCTCAGGACGCCCCGATGGGCTTTTCGAGGAGGGGGAACATGACGCCCTTGCGGAAGATGGTGACCTGGCTGGTGCTGGCGCTGACGACGACCGAGACGCAATCGGCGGCGAGGGAGATGGCGGCGGCGGCGGAGTGTCGGGCGCCGAAACCGCTGGGGAGGTCCTCGTAGAACTCGGCAGGGGTGTGAATCAGGCTGCCGGAGGACTCGACGACGCCATCGCCGCGGATGACAAAGCAGCCGTCCATCTGGGAAAACTCCTTGATCGTCTCGTCCATGAAGGGGTTGAGGACGTTGCGGTCCTCTTCCTTGTAGCCGTAGAAAGGGTTCAGGACGAGGGGCTTGATCATGCCCATCACCTTGCTCGAATCGCCGAGGACAAAGAGCGTGCCGACAGCGCGCCCTTCGCGGCCCTCGACCGCGAGTTCGGTCGCGATGGCGATGATGCGCTCCATCACCTCGATCTTCACGGACTTGGGCAGGAGGTCGTTTTCGCGATCAATCACGCTTTGAAACTCACGCTCGATGTCGACCACCATGACCGTGTCGAACTGGTTGCTGGCGGGCAGGCCGCCGACACAGCAGAGACGGTCGTTGTGCTTGAAGAGCCCACGAGTGAGGCCGATGAGGATGGCGCTGCGGATCTGCGAGAGGCGAGCGCGGGAGAAGGAGCGGACCTCGATGACGCCGTCGATCTTCTTGTTTTCGCTGTGGCGCTCACCCGAACCGCGGGCGACGAGGATGGTGCGAAAATTGGGGAAGCCCTCGGTCACCTCGATGCCGCCGGCGAAGGTGTCACTGAAGACGAGGATGGCGGCGCAGCGAGCGTCGCGCGCGACCTTCTCGGCTTCCTTGAGAAAAAGGCGGTTGAGACGCGTCTGCCGGCGCTCGGGTTTCGCGAGGAGGCCGCCGAAGCCGAGCAGGACGCGGTCCTTGAACTCTTTCGCGTCCTTCGCCTCGACGAGTTGCTGGATCATCTCCCGATCGCGGAAAAGGCGGGCGAGGGACGCGAGGACGTTGAGGTAATTGCGCTCCTGGTCGGAGGCGAGGAGGAGGAAAATGAGGCGCGCCTCGCGGTAGTCCTCCACCCCTTCGTGGATCAGGCCGGTGCGCGTCCGACCGACCGCGAAGATGTAGCGCCGCTTCATGTTCACGCGCATGTGCGGCAAGGCGACGCCGTCACCCAGGTAGGTGGTCATCGTCTTTTCCCGCGCGAGGAGGGCCTTGGCCACGTCCTTGGGATCGATTCCCTCCTCGAGGCGGTGCAGGGCGACATGGGCCAACTGCCGCAGGGCGCCCTCGAGGTCCTCGTGCTCCAGCTCAACGATGCGGGAGCGGGCGATGTATCTGTCGAGGCGCATGAGTTTCTATCTTCCTCCCAATGAGGCACATAGAAGGACGAGTCAAATTCAAACCCGATTAAGGGACAACCCCCAGAGGCGGCCCCGCGCTATTTCTCCCACTCCAGCGCGCCCTTTTTGAGCTCGTAAAAGAGGCCCACCACGAGGACCAGGAGGAAGGCCATGACGGGCGTAAAGATGGGAAGGTCCAGGGCGAGAAAGTCGCGGTAGACGAGGACCCAGGGGATGAGGAAGACGACCTCGATGTCGAAAAGGATGAAGAGCATCGCGGTGACGTAGAACTTGACGCTGAAGCGCGCTCCGCCCCCCTCGGAAGGCAGGCCACACTCGTAGGCGGCGTCCTTCAGCGCATTGGTCGGCCCGCGCTGCCCGAGAAGGGCGCTCGCCAAGAGGATGACCCCGCCGATCGACACGGCGAGGACGACCTGGAGGAGGACAGGGAGATAGTCAGCCAACTGCTGCTCGATCATGCCTCCCGACGAAAACCACGCGGCCCGTGAATGCGAGCGGAATCTGGAGTTGGCGGGGTGAGGGGCGGCCGCGGACTCAGTCCTGGTTCCACGGATCGACCGCGTGCATGCGCGTCTGCTCGAAGAAGGCCGCCCCGACGCCAAGTCCGGCGGCGTAGTCGAGCATCGGCAGAAGCACGCCGAGCGGCTGAAACCCCCAGCGCTCGCGCCGCGCGTTGATCCGCTGCAGGATGAGGGCGTCGAGGATGACGGGGTCGACGGCGAGCCAGATCTTGGCCTCGGACTCGGTGTAGAAGGAGTTGAACTCCGGTCCCCCGATAAACTGGTAGCGCTCGAGCGTCATGAGAGTGAAGCCCCAGGTATCGAGCATCTCGGGGATGGCCGCGATCTCCGCGACCGCCACCGGGGCATTGGCCGGACTGGAGAAGAAGCGGTCACGGTTGCCCACGTTCCAGAGGGTGGCATTGACGAGGGCACCGTTGACCCCAAGCGCACGATGGTCGGTCACCATCGGCAGGTTGATCCAAAAATCGACCCCGGTCAGGAGTGTCGCCGGCAGCAGGCTCCTGCGCTGTTCGGGACTGCCGTCGTCATCTGGTGCCTGGAGCAGCGAACGCCCGAGCGGTGAAAAGAAGGAGGCTGGCACCGGACTCTCGTAGAACCACTTCTCGTCGAAGAGTTCACGCGAGTCGATCGCGACCACCGGCACCCCGTCGAAGGCCGCGGTCGCGCCCCGTGCGGAGAGGGGCGGGAGGTAGCCCGCTTCGCGCAACGAGCTCGCTGAGCTATCGACGATGAGGAGCCGCTCGCGATCGTAGCCCCGCTTCACGAGACCCTGGATGACGGCGCGGGTGAGGGCGTGCGGCGTGTCCAGCCCGGGCCCCGAGTTGGTGTAGATTTTGATCCCCACCCGGCCGAGGGCGCCCGGCGCGAGGTTCTTGCCGGTCGATCGCTCAAAGGCCGCCATGAGGGCATCGACCGAACGCACGTAGCTGCTCTCTTCAAAGGTCGGGAGGGGCGCCTCCCAGACGTGGGCCGTCCACTCGCGCCGCTCCCCCTCGAAGCCCCAGAAGGCCTGCAGAGGAAGCGCCAGAGCGAGGAGGATGCCGGCGAGAAGGTGGCAAAGAAGGAAAGCTGGGCGGGGCGGTCTCATGATCCGGTCTTTCGCGGCGCATCCGCGGCGCAAGCCCAACCCATCGGGAAGGCGCGCGCGGTCAAGCGGCGAACGCCTCTTTGACACGTCTGCCGGCGTCGACCTCGCCGCCGGCGACCTTCTCTGCGCGAAGCCGCCCAGCGGCTTGCGTTCCGGGCTCCGGCTCTGCCATGGTCGCGTCACGAACCCGTGAACATCCCCTTGGCATGCCCCTCGTTCTTCTTTCCACGCTGCATCGCACATCCCGGTTACTGACCGCCGGCCTCGCTCTCGGGTTCATCCTTGGTTGCGCCGAAAAAGAACCTTCGGCCGAAGAGATCCTCGCCGAGGCCGCCGCGATCAGCGCGAGCGGCCGCGTCGGGGAGGCCATTTCCCTCCTCGAGATCCACAATCAGGCCAACCCCGGCAATTTCGCCATCGTCGAGGCGCTTGCCTTCGCCTACATTCAAGCGGACGATCCGGCGACGGGGGCGATGTATTTCGCCCGCGCCGCGCAGATCGACCCGTCCCAAGCCGAATACCTCCTCATGGCAGCCAATGCCTGGCAATCGGCCGACGATCTCCAGAGCGCCATCGCCCTCTATCAGGAATACGTCCGTGCCCGCCCCGAGGATCTCTCCGCCCGTCTCACCCTCGCCTCGCTGCAGGAGCAGGCAGGCAATCTCGATGATGCGCGCGACACGCTCCTCGCGACCAACCGCCGCGAGCCCAACGCCACCGCCCAGCTGCGGATCGCCGAACTCTTCCTCCGCGGCGGCAATCTCGCCCAAGCGCAGCAATGGTTCGACAGCGCCGCCCGCTTCGGCGGCGAGACCCGCGACGAGGCCCTTCTCGGCCTGCTCGAAGTCGTGCTCCGAGGCAACCGCTTCGCCGACGCCCTCGCCCTCATGAACGTCCTCGACGAGGAGTTCCCCGGCCGTCTCGAGGACAGCGACCTCGCCGGCGTGCGGACGCAGTTGGAGGCCTGGCAGGAACAGCAGGACGCGGTCCTCGCCGCCGCCCGCGGGTTCGACTCCAACCGCCGTTTGCCCACCTCGGCGCCCGCACGCGAGCGCGACCGTCCGAGCGAGCGTGACCGTTCCACGCAGCCCTCCACTCCACCGCCTTCCGCACGCGCGCCCGAAGCCTCCGACCTTCCGCCCACGACGCGCCCGACGGCATCCACTGCGCGGCCGAACGGCCCCACCCTTCCGTCAGAGGAGACCGAGGACAACGACGTCGAGACCCCCGAGCCTCCCGACAAGGAGGAGCTGGTGACCGCTGTCGAGCGTCGCATCGCGCGACAAATCGCCGCCAGAGAAGACGAGGATCCCGTGGATGCCGAAGCCGCCTCGCTCGGCGATGCACCCCTCGATCTCTTTCCCGGGGACGACGACCCGGCGGGCGCTCCCTTGCCCACCCTCGCTCCCCTCAACTACCAGGGGTTCGTTGCCGCCGCGCGCGAAGCGATGGACGATGAGGCCTACCGCGAAGCGATCCGCCAATACCACCGCGCCCTCGCCCGCTCCTCGCAGGATGCACAGATCTGGAGCGAGCTGAGTGAGGCCCAGTTTCGC
>JBKHAU010000024.1:0-11756 GCA_046542725.1 Opitutales bacterium | reverse complement strand
CCTGCAGGGTGACCTTGAGGGTCGCGCCGGGAAGCGGGTGCCACCAGCCCTGGGTGCCGATCACGGTGTTTTTGAACTCCGAAAGATCGGTGAACCCGTCGGTCGTGAGGTCGAGCCCCTCGCGGTCCTGATGGAAGCCATAGAGGGTCGCGCTGAAGCGGCCGTCAGGGTCGACGTAGTTGGCGTCGAAAGTGCCTTCCCATTCGAGGGCGTCGCCCACGAGGCTCTCGAGCGAGCCGGTCACGCGCAGGTTCGTCGCCACCGGCTCTTCGCTGATGAGGTTGACCACCCCGGCCATCGCTTCGGGGCCATAGAGGACGGAGGCCCCGCCCTTCACCACCTCGATGCAGTCGATGAAGATGGCCGGAAACATGTCCGCCCCGTAGACCTTCGCGAGGCCGGCGTAGAGGGGGGCGCCGTCGAAGAGCACGGAGGTGTAGTTTGTGCCCAGGCCGAGGAGCTGGATCTGGTTCAGCCCGCAGTTCTGGCACTCGTTCTCGAAGCGGGCGGTGGGGACGAGCTTGAGCGCATCCTTGAAGGTCGTGACGTTGTAGGCCCGCATGTCCTGCGGTACGATCAGCTCGGTCTTGATCGGCGCCTCCGAGATCAGGCGCTCGGTGCGGGTCCCGGTGACGACGAAGGGGTCGAGGAGAAATGGGCTTTCGCTGGTTTCCTGGGCACCGAGAGTGGGCGCAAGGAGGCCGGCGCTGCCGGCTACAAGGCCAAGGCGACGGAGGAGGGAGAAAGATCGACGGTAAAGCATGCGGCCGAGTCTGCCATTCCGGCCCTGACCCGTCCGCCCCGAGCGGGAGGGAGGACACCCCGAGCGGGAGAAGCGGCTCGGGGCCTGCAGTTCACCCGGCGGCGCGGGGCCGCATCCTCAGGTCCGCCGCACGGAGAGCGCCATGGCGCAGACGTCGTCGGCGAAGCTCTGGTTGCCGGCGTGGGCGGCGAGGGCCACGCGAAGGTATTGAATGAGCTGGTTGGGCTTGTTCGTCGGCGTGTTGAGGAGGGTTTCGCGGATACCGTCCTGGGCAAACTCCTGGCCGTTTTCTCCCTCCTGCTCGAGGAGACCGTCGGTGTAGAAGAGGTAGGAGGCGTTTTCCCGGAGCTGGAGACGGGTGCTGCGATAGGCGAAGTGTTCGATCAGGCCGAGGGCGGGATTGCGGTGCGCATCGACTTCCGTCACTCGTTCTTCGGGGGGCAGCGCCTCCTCGCGGGGGGCGAGGCAGAGGGGCGGGGGGTGGCCCGCGTTGACCACCTCGAGATGACCGCTCTGGGTATCGAAGAAGGCGAGCACGGCGGTCACGAAGCGCGGGAAGTCGGGATCCTGTGCGAGGCGAAAGAGGACCTGATTGATACGCTCAAAGAGCCGGGCGGGGCTGGTCAGGTCGCCGCGATTCTCCTCCAGCAGGCCGCGGATCACGGCGGTGACGAGGGCCGAGCGCACGCCGTGCCCCATGACATCGCAGATGAAGGCGGCGAAGCAGTGGTCATCGAGGGGGAAGAGCTGGAAGAAGTCGCCCGCGAGGTGCTCGCTGGGCTCGGAGAGATAGGCCGCGCGCACTTCCTGTTGGGGCGAGACCGTGAGTTGTTCGGGAAAACGGAAGGTGGCGAGGGCGACCTGCAGCTTGCGGGCGAGGGCCAGTTCACGCTCGATCTGGAGGTGCTTGTGAGCGAGTTCCTCCGTCACCACGCGCGCCCGCGCCTCAGCCTGCTTTTGCGGCGAAATGTCGAAGGCCACGCCCACGATGCCCTCGATTTCGCCCCGCAGGTTGCGGATGGGGACCTTGGAGAGGGAGAACCATTTGCCCACCTCGATGGGGCTGGTATCGAAGTCGACGCGGTTGAGGATGGGCACACCGGTGCGCATGACCGTCTCGTCCTCATCCATGATCGCCTTGGTGCGCGGGTCTTCCACGATCTCGCAGAAGCGCAAGCCGATGACTTCTTCCTTCGAGGTCGCGCCCAAGCTGCGCCGATACTGATCATTGACGAGGCGAAAGCGATGCTCACGGTCGCGGACGAAGATGCGACAGGGCATGACGTCGACGAGGGTCTCGAGGAGCTCGTGCTGCTCAGCGAGGGCCCGCTCCGCGATGGTCTGCTCGGTGATATTGCGGCTCAGTCCGAAGGTGCCACGGATGGCGCCGGTCGTGTCGCGCCAGGGGTGCTTCGTGGAGAGGGCCCAGGATTCGCTTCCGTCGCTCTTGAACTCGTGCTCGACACGGGGGGCGAAGCCTTCGCCCCGGCGGATGATCTCCTGCTCGTCTTCGAACTTCTGGTGGGCGTCGTCCTCCTTGAAGAGGTCGAAGTCGCTCTTGCCGATCAGCTCTTCGGGGGTACGCCCGAAGGAGGCCGCGTGGGCCGGATTGACGGCGAGAAAATGACTCTCGTTGTCCTTGAAGTAGATCAGGTCGGGGATCGACTGCATGAGCTCGCGAAAGAAGATCTCGTGCAGGGAGGCTTCTCTCGGGCGCGTCGTGCGGCGGCAGTCCGCGCAGCCCTGCTCGTAGGCCGCGCGCAGGGCAGCTTCGAGGCGTTCGCGGTCGGGGGCGGAGGAGTGCGTGCCCCCGTCCTCCCGGAGGAGGGCGTCGGCCGCCGCTTTGGCGTCGAATTCCATCAGCTGCACGATGCGTGCAAGACAGGGCGAGGTAAACCCTTTACACGTGGTCGTGGAGCGATTTGCGCGGGGCGGACTCAGGCGTAGGCATCGACGAGGGAGCGGTGGCGGAGGGCGGCTTGTAGTTCCTCGAAGGCGACGCCCGGCGGAGAGCGCACCTCCACCGCGCGTGTTTCGCCCGGGTAGAGCTCGAAGAAGTTGTCCGAGAGGTGGGGAAGGAAGCCGGGAAATTCGAGGGCGAAGCGGTGCTGGAACACGCTCGAGGTGAGGTGGAGGCGGGCCTCGCCGGGAGTTACCGGTTCCCACTCCAGCTTTGTCTCGCCGCGGCGCAGGTCGAGAAAGCGTGGGGCGGTGAGGAAGACGGTCTCCTCCTGCCGCGGCTGGCCCTCGGCCTCGAGGCCAAGGCGGAGAAAGACCTGCTCGGCGCCATGCGCAGCGAGGGGGGCGCGCAGGTCGAGCGTGGTCTGCCGGATACCGCGCCCGTAGGCGAGGGCAAGGTCCCTTTCGCCCTCTTTCAGGCGCTCCCCGTCGAGGTGGAAAAGCGTCCAGAAGAGCCGCGCGGGCGTCCCCTCGGGAAGGTCGGAGACGGTGAAGAGTTCGACGCCATGGACCTCGTTGTGGCGGTAGTTGCCCACCGTCACGTGCTCCTCGCCGAGAAGCTGGGCGGTGACGAGGGCGGGGGCGAAAAAGCGCTTGGCGGCGTAGTGCAGGGCGCGCCACTGGCCGGTGAACTCGATCGAACTCCAGGAGGCCACCGGCCAGCAGTCGTTGAGCTGCCAATAGAGCGAGCCCATGCAGTGCGGGCTGATGCGGCGATGAAACTCCGCCCCGGTCTGGACGCAAAAGGCCTGGTTGAGCTGGGAGAGGTAGAGGAGGTCCTCCTGGCTCTTGGGGAAGCGGTAGCGGCGGGAGACGTAGTCGAGGATGATCTGGTTGCCGGCGCGGTTCTTCTGGTGGTTCTCCATCGTCGCGCCGAAGACGTTGGCGTCTTCCGGGGGACAGAAGGTGGCCTGCGTGGCGGGCGTGCAGTAGGCCTGCATGCCATATTCGGAGACGAAGCGGAAGTGCCACTTCTGGTAGTCGCTGACCGGCTGGCGAAGGTGCCAGACGTCCCAGAAGTGGGTGTCGCCGCCGAGTTCGCCGGGCGCATGGTCACGGTCGTCGGCGTCCTCGCGATGGGGCGAGGAGGGCCAGTAGGGAGTGACCGGGTCGGTCGCGGCGAGGACCTCGGGGAGGAGGGCGTGGAAGACCGCGTCGTAGCTTTGTCGATACGTGGGCTCCTTGGCGAGGTCCTCGCGGTTGATCATCGGGATCTCGTTGTTGCCGCACCAGAGCGCGAGGCAGGCGCGGTGGCGCAGACGTCGGACCTGATGGTGCGCCTCCTCCCGCACGAGGGCGAGGAACTGCTCGTCGCCCGGATAGAGCGTGCAGGAAAACATGAAGTCCTGCCAGACGAGCAGGCCGAGCTCGTCGCACAGGTCGTAGAACGGCTCAGCCTCGTAGATGCCGCCGCCCCAGACGCGGATCATCGTCATGTGCGCCTCGGCGGCGGACTCGAGATCGCGCGCGTAGTCCGCGCGGGTGAGGCCGGCGACGAAGCTGTGCGCCGGGATCCAGTTCGCCCCCTTGGCGAAGATGGGCTTGCCGTTGACGACAAAGGCGAAGCGCTCGCCATCGCCGTCGGCGGTGCGATCGAGGGCGATCGTGCGCAGGCCGAGGCGGCGCGACCAGCGGTCGACCGGCTCGCCATCGGCGAGGGCTTCGACGGCCAGGGTGTAGAGCGGCTGGCCGCCGTGCCCGTTGGGCCACCACAGCTGCGGGTCGGGCACCTCGATGCTGAGGCCGGTGCCCGTGGCCACCTCTTCGTCGTCGAGGACGAGGGACCAGCGGTAGGTCAGCTCTTCGGCCGGCGTGCCGGCAGTTTCGGGGTGGAGCTGCAGGGAGACCTCACCGTCGGCATGGGCCTGCTCGACGCGGACGGTTTCGAGGCGCGCCCCGCTCCAGGCCTCGAGGCGCAGGTCCTGCCAGATGCCGGCGGTGACGAAGCGCGGGCCCCAGTCCCAGCCGAACTGGCACTGCTCCTTGCGGATGCGGGTGGCCCCGCCCACCGGGTCGTTGAGTTCACGCGGCGTGTGCTCGAGGCGCTGCGTGCGGACATACTCCTCGGCCGAGGCAAAGACGATGCGCAGCGCATTGCGGCCGGGGCGCAGGTGCGCCTGCACGTCCCAGCGGTAGCCGGTGAACATGTTCTCGGTGCGGGCGATCTCGACGTCGTTGAGGAAGACCGTGGCGAGCGTGTCGAGGCCGTCTGCGACCAGTTCCACGTGCTCCTGCGCGAGCATCTCCGGGGCGATCTCAACGTCCGCCCGGTATTCCCATTCGTGCTCTCCGATCCATTGCAGCTCCTGCTCATGTCTCCCGAAAAACGGATCGGGAATGAGATCATGGGCGAGAAGGTCGCGGTGGACGCAGCCCGGCACCATGGCCGAGCGCCAGGAGCCGCCCGTCGTGTGGTCGCGGAATTCCCATTCGAGCGGGGTGAGGGGGAGGGCCAGTGTCATGGCGCCGGGATGGAAGGTTCGGCGCAAGAGGTCAATGCGCGTCACGGGAAAGGTTCCCCGCGAAGGCCTTGCGCAACTGTTAGAAGCGGGCCTGTTTTGTATCGCAATCTACCCCCTTCCACTTTTTCTCTGTGGTCTTTGCCGCGTTGGTTCAGGCGTTGGCAGACGTGTTTCAAACCCCTCCCCGACGGGGCGTATCCGCCCGGAACGTTCCCGCTTCCCCCTCCTGACTTCCCCATGAGTGAACCCATTGAACCCATTGCGCGCAAGCGTCTCTCCTTCGGCGAAAAAGTCGGCTACAGCCTTGGCGACATGGCAGCCAACCTGGTTTTCCAGCTGTTGATGTCGTTTCAGTTCGTGTTTTTCACGAGCATCATGGGGCTCAGTTCGGCGGCGGCCGGGGCGCTGTTTCTCATTGGGCGGTTTTTCGACGCCTTCACCGATCCGGCGATGGGGATCATCGCAGACCGCACGCGCACGCGGTGGGGCCGTTTCCGGCCCTGGCTCATCTGGTCGGCCCTCCCCTTTGCGGCCATCTTCTGGCTGACCTTCACCGACCCGGGTTGGGAGCCGACCATGCAGATGGTCTACGCCTACCTCATGTACTTCCTCCTAATGGCGGTCTACACGGTCAACAACGTCCCCTACGCCGCGCTCAACGGGGTCATGACGGCGGACATCGACGAGCGCACGACGCTCTCGAGCTATCGCTTTGTCGCGGTCACGATCGCGCAGCTCGTCGTGCAGGTCTTCACCTGGCCGCTCGTCGCGAAGCTGGGGCAGGGGGATGACGCGCGCGGGTGGTCGCTGACGATCGGGATTTTCGCCATCGTCACGGTCGTGCTCTTTGTCATCACCTTCTTCACCGTGCGGGAGCGGGTGGAGCCGGATCCGGAGCAGGAGACCTCGGCGCGCCAAGACCTCATCGACACCTTCAAGAACCGTCCGTGGGTGATCCTCTTTTGCGCCACCCTCATGATTTTCATCATGCTCGTCGTGCGCGGCGGGTCGGTCGCCATCTTCATGGACAAGATCGTCGATCCGGTGGCGATGGATGCCTTCCTCAACCGCATGGGGCTGGTCGCCTCGACGACGGGCGAGATGTCGGGCTTCCAGAAGTTCCTCGATCTCTTCGGCCTGCTCATCAATGCCGAACGGACGAATGTGCCGAATGTCACCTTTGCCTTCTTCAACCTCATGGGGATCCCCACGACCCTGCTCGGGGTGGTGCTGTCGAAGCCTCTTTCGATGGCCTTCAGTAAGCGCGCGGTCTTTGTCACGTGCCTCATCCTGACCGCGATCTCGACCGCTTCGCTCTTCTTCATTCCGCGCGACAACGTCGGGCTGATGTTCATCCAGGCGCTCTCGTGGGGTCTCGCGTATGGTCCGACGATCCCGCTGCTCTGGTCGATGATCGGGGACGCGGCGGACTACTCGGAGTGGAAAACGGGTCGGCGGGCGACGGGCTTCGTCTTCGCGGGCGTGGTCTTTGCCCTCAAGTTCGGCCTTGGCGTCGGGGGCTTCGTGCAGGGCATGATCCTTTCGGGCTACGGCTATGATGGCGACGCCCCGCTGACCGAAACGGCCGCCCTCGGGGTGCGTCTGGTGACGACGATTTACCCGGCGCTCTTCATTCTCGCGGCGGCCTCGATCCTGTTTTTCTATCCGATTTCGCGGGCGCTCAACAAGCAGATCGCGGAGGAGCTCGAGGAACGGCGCAAGCACTTCAAGACGAGCGATGGCGAGCCTGCGACCTAAAGGCGCCGCCTTCCTGCCCCGCGCCCGCCACCTCGCGTCGGTCGTGACGGTCGCGACCCTCCTTCGGCTCGCGACCGGCCCGGCGGACCTCGCCGCCGGTGAGCCCGCCTGGCCGCCGCCGCGCAACCTCTTCGGACAGTGGCTGGGCAAGTCGCCGGCGGAGGTCGAAGCGAAGCTCGCCGCGTCCTGGGAACAGGTCTTCCCGGGCGATCCCGAAACCGCGCGCCTCTACTATGAGGTGGGCGAGGACATGGCCTACATCTGGGACGTGGCGAGCGACTGGGCCTGGTGGCAGGCGGACCCATGGGCGGTCGAGCAGAGCAACCGTGTCCTGCGCTTTTTCGCGCCCTTTGACGAGGCCCCCCCGAACCAGTTCATCCTCGCGGGCGAGCCCCTCAGCGAGGAGTCCTCGCCCGGCCCCTACGCGATGGCCGCGACCGCCGGGGCCGGGCTGGCGGCCGACCGCGCGCTCGCCGAACCGTACGTGGCGCGGCTCCGGGAGCAGGAGCCGGCGACCGGCTCCTACCGCGAGCACGACAGCATTCTTTCCGCTCTCGCCCTCCTTCAGGTGGCGGGTGAGTCCCGCATCCACGCGCCCCTTTTGGCGCAATAAACCGGCGTCACGGCGCCTCCGGTGTTTCCCTATGAAGATCCCTCTCCCCCTCTACGCCTGGTTTCTGGCGACGCTTTTCACTCTCTCTGATCTGGCCGCCGACGACGGCTATCGCCTCTGGCTGCGCTACGACCCGCTCCCCGCAGCCGCGGCCCGGGAGTCGCTCGCGGAGGGCCTCGGAGACATTGTGGTGCATGGAGAAGGCGCCCGCCTCGAGGCCGCCCGCGACGAACTCGAGCGGGGCCTCGCGGGGCTCCTCGGAGGGGAGCAGCGCAGCGGTGCGCGTCTCCATCTCGGCCCCGTTGGCGCCCTCCCGGGGCACCTTCAGGTGGGCGATCTGGGCCACCTCGGCGCCGAGGGCTACCGAGTCCTGCGCACGGGCAACGAACTGGTCGTCACCGCCAATACGGAGGTGGGCGTGCTCTACGGGAGCTTCGCCCTCCTGCGCCACCTCCAGACGGAGGGCGACCTCGACGGATTGCCGCTCGAGGCGGCGCCGCGCATCGACCACCGCCTCCTCAACCATTGGGACAACCTCACCGGCACGGTCGAGCGCGGCCAGGCCGGCGAGTCGCTCTGGGACTGGTTTGAACTGCCGGACTACCTGCACCCGCGCTACGTCGACTACGCGCGCGCCAATGCCTCCCTCGGGATCAACGGGACGGTCCTCACCAACGTGAACGCCAATGCCACGATCCTCCTCCCGGAGTGGCTCGAGAAGGTCGCCGCGCTTGCCGATGTCTTTCGTCCCTACGGCCTCAAGGTCTACCTCACCGCCCGCTTCAGTGCGCCCATCGAGATCGGTGGCCTGCCTACGGCCGATCCCCTCGATGCGCAGGTCCAGGCCTGGTGGGCGGACAAGGCGGAGGAGATCTACGCCCTCGTGCCGGACTTCGGTGGCTTCCTCGTGAAGGCCAACAGCGAGGGGCAGCCCGGCCCCCAGGACTACGGCCGCACCCATGCCGACGGGGCCAACATGCTGGCCGATGCGCTCGCCCCCCACGGCGGCATCGTCATGTGGCGGGCCTTTGTCTATACACACCACAGCGACGTCGACCGGCACAAGCAGGCCTATGACGAATTTGTCCCCTTCGACGGCGAGTTTCGCGACAACGTCGTCATCCAGACCAAGAACGGGGCGATCGACTTCATGCCGCGCGAGCCCTTCCATCCGATGTTCGGAGCGATGCCCGAGACCCCCATCGCGCTCGAGCTGCAGATCACCCAGGAGTATCTCGGCGGGGCCATCCATCTGGCGTATCTGGGGCCGCTCTTCGAGGAGGCGCTCGACGCCGATACGCTCGTCGAGGGACCGGGCTCGACCGTTGCCCGCGTTGTCGACTCCAGCCTCCAGGGCCAGCCGCTCTCCGTCATCGCCGGCGTGGCCAACATCGGCGATGACCGCAACTGGACCGGCCATCCCCTCGCCCAGGCCAACTGGTATGCCTTCGGCCGCCTCGCCTGGGATCACCAGCTCGAGAGCGCGACGATCGCGCGCGAGTGGGTGTATCAGACATTTGCCGACGCACCCGCCGTGGAGGAGCCACTCGTCGGGATGCTGATGGAGTCGCGCGAGGCGGTTGTCGACTACTCCATGCCGCTCGGTCTGCACCACATCATGGCGCAGGGGCACCACTATGGCCCCGGGCCGTGGGTCGACCAGGGTCGCGCCGACTGGACTTCGGTCTACTACCACCGGGCCGACGCCGAGGGGATCGGCTTCGACCGCACCCCGTCCGGGACCAACGCGCTCGAGCAATATGCGCCCGCCATCCAGGAGGCCTGGGGCAGTCCCGCGACGATCCCGCCCGAGCTGCTTCTATGGTTTCACCACGTTCGGTGGGACTACGAGATGCCGTCCGGGCGCACCCTCTGGGAGGAGCTGGGCCACTACTACCAACGCGGCGTGGAGACGGTGCGTGAGTGGCGCGAGACCTGGGCTGAGCTCGAGCCTCACGTCGACGCGGCACGCCACGATCATGTCGCGGCCCTGCTCGCCCGTCAGGAGCGCGAGGCGATCGAATGGAAGGATGCCTGCCTGCTCTATTTCCAGACCTTCGCCGACCTGCCCTGGCCTTCCACCGCCGAGCCGCCGCTTCATTCGCTCGAGCACTACAAGTCAATTCACCGCCGCCACGTGCCGGGCGACCCCGCCGAGCACTGAGAACGATCCAACCCTCCCCCATCCCTGCCATGAAACCATTCCTGCCTGCCCTCCTTGGCCCGCTTCTCGGCGGGCCCTTCCTCGCCGCCACCCCGGTCGCCTTCGACTGGATGGAATATGTCGGAGAAGATCCGTTTTACGCCGAGCACGCACTGGAGGAGGGTGAGTTCTACAACCCGGTCCTGCCGGGCTTCTATCCGGACCCCAGCGTGGTGCGGGTGGAAGAGGACTTCTATCTCGTCAACTCGACCTTCGCATGGTTTCCCGGCGTGCCGATCTTTCACAGTCGGGATCTGGTCAACTGGACGCAACTCGGCCACGTCCTCGACCGGCCCAGCCAGCTCGACCTCGACGGGCACCGCACGTCGCGGGGCATCTTTGCCCCCACCATCGAGCATCACGACGGGCTCTTCTACATGGTCACCACGCTCATCGACACGCGGGGCAACTTCTTCGTCACGGCGGAGGATCCGGCCGGCCCTTGGTCGGATCCGGTCTGGTTCGACTTCGACGGCATCGACCCTTCGTTCTTCTTCGACGAATCGACGGGGCGCGCGTGGCTCGTGAACAACGGCCCCCCGCCGAACAACGAGCCACTCTACGAGGGTCACCGCGCGATCTGGCTGCAGGAGTTCGATCCCGCGGCGGGCGAGCTCATCGGCGAGCGCCGGATCGTCATCAACGGCGGGGTCGACCTGAGCGAGGAGCCGGTCTGGATCGAGGGACCGCACATCTTCAAGGAGGGCGACTGGTATTACCTGCACTGCGCCGAGGGCGGCACGAGTGTAAACCACCGGCAGGTCGTCTTCCGCAGTCGGGAGGTGACCGGTCCATACGTTCCCTGGGAGGAGAATCCGATCCTCACCCAGCGTCATCTTCCCGCCGATCGGCCGTATCCGGTGTCCGCGACTGGGCACGCCGACTTCGTCGAGATGCCCAGCGGCGACTGGTGGGCGGTCTTTCTCGCCACCCGTCCGTATGAGGAAGACTACTACAGCACGGGGCGGCAGACGTTTGCCCTGCCGGTGCATTGGACGAACGACGGATGGCCCGACATGCTGCCCGTGGAACACGCCGTGCCGCTCAAGCTCGAGGGCCCCGAGGAGCTGCGGGAACCGGGGCCGCGCACCATGCCGCGGGGCAACTTCACCTGGCGGGACGACTTTTCCGGCGGCCCGCTGGGCTTCGAGTGGGTCATGCTCCGCACGCCGCGCGGGCAGCCGTGGTGGCACCTCGATGCACCGGCCGGGCTCCTCCATCTCGAGGCGCGTGCGGTGCCCCTGACGGAGGTCGAGGCGCAGCCTTCCTTCCTCGGGCGGCGTCAGCAGCACCACCACTACACCACCAGCCTGGCGGTTGCGATGCCGGCCGCGGCGGGCGTGGAGGCGGGATTGGTGGCGTTCCTCGACGAGCGGGCAAACTATTTCCTCGGCGTGCGCCGTCTCGACGACGGTTCCGCCGAGGTCTTTGTCGAGCGCACCGACGTCGAGGCGGAGACCCTGCTCTCGGCGCCGATTGCCGACACCTCGATGGTAAGACTGCGCCTGCAGGGGCGCGGTCCTGAACTGCATTTCGCGGCCTCCACCGATGAAGGCGCGACTTGGCAGGAACTCGGCACCTACGACGCCCGCATCCTGACGATTTCCCACTCCTGGGGCTTCACCGGTGTGATGCTGGGGCCCTACGCGCGCACCGCCCGGTAGCGCCCTTCGAGGCGCGAACGCTGCCGCTCCCGGGTCCGCGGTATCCTGCGTCCCCGATGCCGACGGGGACGTCAGCGCTCCCGGGCGGCGACTCATGGGATGGTGCAATGGGTCTGTTCGAGCCCCCACCGGCTTGCCGATGGGAAATCACGCCTGGCAACGGCGGAACGCGCGTCAGGGCGCGGCGAGGAGTTGCTCGACGCGGGCGCGGAGGGCGGCTTCGGCGGAGGCGTCGAGCCGTCCCAGAGCGCGGGTGAAGGCCTGCCGGGCTTCGTCGCTCCGTCCGAGGGCCTGGAGGGCGAAGCCGCGAGCGGCGAGCAGGCGGCCGTTTTGG
>JBKHAU010000023.1:0-11781 GCA_046542725.1 Opitutales bacterium | reverse complement strand
GGTGGATCCAGACCGTGATTGATGCGCCGGCTTTCACCCCGCCGATGGGGTAGCGTACAGACGCGTCCGTTCTCTTGTCTCGGCGGGAAGGGGACGCCACGGGCGGCGCCTCAGGCTCCGCCCGACATGCCCTGTTGAAGGTGCGCGGCTCGAGTGCGAAAAGTGCTCTAAAAGGTCGGCTCGGGCTCGGGCTTGGTGCCGGCGATGTCGTCGATGCGCTCGAGAATCTCGGGCGTGAGCTTCTTGTAATCGTCGATTGCCTGAAGGTTCTCTTCCAGCTGAGATACTTTCGACGCCCCCAGGATGGTGGTGCTGATCCGCCGGTTGCTGAGGCACCAGGAGAGGGCAAGACGAGGCATCGAGAGCCCGAGGGCGTCGGCCAGTCCGGCCAGCTTTCGGATGACCTCCAGCTTCTCTTCGGCGTTCTCGCCCTGGACCGTTTTCTTCAGCCAGTCGTAGCCTTCGAGGGAGAAGCGGGTGTCGCCGGGATCGCCTTCGAGATACTTTCCGGTGAGGAGCCCGGAAGCGAGCGGGGACCAGGCGGTGATGCCCAGGCCGGGATGCTCGAAGAGGCGGCTGTATTCCACTTCGACGCGCTCGCGGTGGAAGAGGTTGTATTGAGATTGCTCCACAATGGGGGCGTAGCCACCGAGTTGGGCGGCCGCGGTGTGAGCCAGGGCAATGTCGCGTGCGGTCCATTCCGAGGTGCCCCAGTAGAGCACCTTGCCCTGTCGGATGAGATCGCTCATCGCCGCTACCGTCTCGGCCACGGGCGTGTTGCGGTCCGGGCGGTGGCAGAAATAGAGGTCGAGGTAGTCGACCTGAAGGCGTCGAAGAGCGGCGTGGCAGGCGTCGAAGACGTGCTTGCGGCTCAATCCTTGGGCGGTGGGCGACTGGTCTGCATGTGGACCCCAGTAAACCTTCGAGGAGACGCACCAGGTATCGCGCGGCCACGCATGCTTCTTGAAGGCCCGGCCCATCACTTCTTCCGCCCGCCCGTTGGCATAGACCTCGGCGTTGTCAAAAAAGTTCACCCCGCCGTCGTAGGCGGTCTTCATCAAGTCAGCAGCGGTATCGTCGTCGATCTGTTGGCCGAAAGTCACCCACGCTCCAAAGGAGAGCGCACTGACCTGCAGGCCGGAGGGGCCAAGGTTGCGGTATTCCATACCTTCACGATGACCCGGCGTCGCGATCTGGCCAGCGGGGAAAGCAGGTTTTGAAAGGAGCCGGGCTGGAAAAACCGGATCGCGTCCAAAACCCTACGGGCTCACCGCCAAGGCACTTGAGCCCGGAGGCAGCGGAGGAGCCGCAGACTACTTGCGAGCGGGTGCCTCGGGATCTTCGTCGAAGTCGTCGGGCCGCTCGTTTTCGTCGTATTCTTCCTTCTCGTCGTCTTCCTCGTCCTCGTCCCACTTCATCGTGTCGTCTTCTTCGATCTTTTCATCGGCGGACTCGTCGAAGTCGGGGAGATCGGGAAGGTCGTCGTCCTCGGCCTTCGTGCGGTCCTCGTCGCCTTCCATCTCGAAGCCTTCGGGCACATATTCGAGGATGGAGATGACCTCGGCGAAGAAATGCACCGCCTTGCCTTCCATGTAGTCGGCATTCTGGCGCTCGCGGATCTCCTCCTCGATCTCTTCGACGGTGAGGTTTTGCTCAAAGTCGAGCTGATCGTTGAGCATGCGCACGCGGCTCTTGGTGATGGCGTCGAGGAAGTCCGCGTAAGGGCCTTTTTCCTCATCGAGCACATCGGGCAGAGCAAAGAGGCTCGCTTCATCCTCGAGGAGCGACTCGCGCGTGCGGCGGAGGCGAATGCGCCCATCCTTCTCCTCCCGCTCGATGGCGAGGGCGAAGAAGGCCTGCTCGATCGTGTCGGGATCGAAGCCGTATTCGCGCAGCGACTCGCACTGGTCGATAACGTAGCTCATCTGCCGTGGGTCGATGATGCTCAGGCCATCCACGTCCCAGCGCACGGGGTCGGAGATCTCGTCCACCCACCAGTTCATATCTTCGCCGACGCGGACGACGCACCAATCCAGTTTCTGACTACTACTCGACATTGTGAGGCAACGGAAAGAGCGGAGCCACATGGCTCTACAAGGGACGTCAGCACGCGAAAGAGCATTCCCTTTGGCAAGGGCAAAACGCGGCCCTTTTACAGGTCCCTTTTTGTCCCCCCGGCGAGCGGGGCGCTCGAGCCTTTGTGGCGTCACCCCGCGGCCCACGAGGGGCCGGAATGGCACTTGAAAAAGTGACCCCGGGGCCCAGCATCGGCGCCGATGGGTTTTTACTACGAAAAGGTCCTGCGCCCGTTGCTCTTTCGTCAGGATGCAGAGAAGGCGCACGATCTCGGCATCACTGCGCTCGACTACCTCGGCCATCTCGGCCCGCTCTGCCGCTTGATGGAACGCTACAACGGGGTGCGCCGCGCCGACCCCATCGAACTCTTCGGGGTGCGCTTTCCCAACACTGTCGGGATGGCCGCGGGGATGGACAAGCAAGGGCGCGTCTGGCGTGCGGCCGGAGCCCTCGGCTTCGGCTTTGCCGAAATCGGAACGATTACCCTCCACAAGCAGCCCGGCAACGACAAGCCACGCGTCTTTCGCTATCCGGAGCTCGGCGCCGTGATCAATCGCATGGGCTTCAACAACGACGGTGCCGAAGCCGTCGCCGAGCGCCTGAAGAAGAGCGGGGCCCACCTGCAGCGCCGCATCCCGCTGGGACTCAACCTCGGCAAATCCCGCGTGACGCCGCTCTCCGAGGCGGTCGCCGACTATGTTGGCTCGTTTCAGATCCTGGCCGACTTTGCCGACTATTTCGCGATCAACGTGAGCAGCCCCAATACGCCGGAGCTGCGCCGCCTGCAGGGGCACGACTTTCTGCCGAATCTTCTCGAGGAACTGGTCAAGGCGAACCGCAGCCGGGCCCGCAAGCTCGGCACCAAGCCCAAGCCGATGCTGCTCAAGATCGCTCCCGACCTGAGCTATCGCGAGATCGACCAGATCCTCGAGACGCTCTTTGCCCACGGCCTCGATGGGATCATCGCGACGAACACAACCATCGCCCGGACCGGCGCGGCGAGCCGGTTGCGGGAGACGGGCGGTCTCAGCGGTCCTCCGCTCCACCGCCGTTCCTGCGAGGTCGTGAACTACATTTCCCGCTCCACCGGCGGGCGCCTGCCGATCATCGGGGTGGGTGGGATCGACACGGCGGCGGCCGCCGGCCGCATGGTCGACGCCGGGGCCGCCTTGGTGCAGATCTACACCGGCATGATCTACCGCGGCCCTTTTCTCCCCAAGGAGCTGGCCCGCGGCCTCGTGCATCACCAGCGCAAATGGGCCTGACGGGCGGAGCTGCCCGTTCCCTCTCTTCGCTTTCAGTCCCGGGCTCCATTTTCAGGAGCCGAGTTCGTCGGCGATGTCTTCGAGCGGATAGCTCCAGATTTCGCTCAGGGTGGGGTGATACCAATGAACCTTGACCAGGTCGCGCACGTCGGCGCGGAGGGAGACCGCGACGGCCATGGCGTGGATCAGTTCGCCGCCGTCCTTGCCGACCACTTCGGCCCCGAGGAGGCGCCCGGTAGCGCGGTCGGCCCAAGCCTTCACATAGCCGCGGCGGGCCTCCATGAGGATGGATTTGCCATGGTCGTCGAAGGGGTAGTCGGCCACCACGAGGTCGTAGCCGGCGGCCTCGGCCTCCTCGATCGAGAGGCCGGCAGTCCCGATCTGGGGGTCGGTGAAGATGACCCCGGTGCGCGTCTCGTAGTTCACCGGGGTGGTTTCGAGGCCGCAGGCATGGCGGGCCGCGACCTCTCCCTGCATGATCGCGAGATGCACGATTTCATGCGGTCCGGTGACATCGCCCGCGGCGTAGACCCGGGGATTGGTTGTGCGCATGAACTCATCGACGAGGATGTGTCCGCCAATGTCGGTTTCGACGCCGGCGGCGGGCAGGTCGAGGCTGTCGACGTTGGGCCGGCGGCCCAGTGCGTTGCAGACATGGGCGGTGACCACCATGCGCATCTCCGGCCCCTCCGTGAAATGCACGCGAAAGCCCTCCGGAGTCTTCTCCACTTTCACCAGCTGGGTGTCGGTGCGCAGGTCGACCCCGTCGGCGCAGAGCGCTCTTTCGACGACCGAAGAGGACTCCCCCGAGGTTCCCTTGAGAATGCAGGGACTGCGCTGGATCTGGGTCACCTGCGTCCCGATGCGCTGGAGAAACTGCGCCAGCTCGCAGGCCACCACGCCGCCTCCGAGCATGACCAGGGACGCGGGCAAGGTATCGAGTTCGAGGATGTCGTCGCTTGTCCAGACTTCCGGGTGATCGAGGCCCGCTACTCCCGGCACGTTGACGACCGAGCCGGTTGCGATGATGAACGCTTCGCCTCGCAGGTGCCGGCCCGACGGAGTCAGCTCCAGGGTGCGATCATCGACGAAGCGCGCCCGCTCGCGCAGGAGGGTGAAGCGGTCGGAGTTGAGTTGCCCTCGGCGATAGCTGCTGAAGTCGTCGATCATGCGCCGCTTACGCTCATGGAGCGCTGGCATATCGACCCTTGCCTCGGGGATCGCGAGCCCGAAAAGCTTCGCCTCGCGGGCAAGATGGAGGACCTCCGCGCTGTAGATGAGCGTCTTCGAAGGCATGCAGCCCCGCAGGATGCAAAGCCCTCCCAGCTCTGCCGCATCATCGATGATGGCGACGCGTTCCACCTGTTCACGAGCGGTGCGCGCGGCGGCATAGCCCGCACTCCCACCTCCGATGACGACGACCTCAAATTTTTCGACTTCCATGATCAGGAGAGAGAAAACCCGGGTGCTGGCGAAGTGCAACGTCGTCGCTCGCTTCAGGCCGCGGCGAAGACGACCGCGGGTCTTTTCGCGAAGCGTGTCATGAGCGTTCGCAAGCCGTCCCGGCGTTTGCACTTTTGCGCGCCCGTCGCATCGTGGGGCATGCGTCGTGTCGTCCTTCCCGAGCTGCTCGATTCGTTGCCTGAGGACGACCCCGGCGCCTTGGCCAATCGCCGAGACCTGCGCCGGCTGAACCAGTGGATGGGCAACTTCCGCTGGCTGCGCCGTGCCCTCGCGGCTCACCGCCGGCCGGGCGAGGGCGTGGTCGAGTGGGCCGCGGGCGACGGGTCACTCGGGCGCTACCTCGAGCGGCGCGGCCGCGAAGGGGATGACCTGCGCGTCACGGGAGTGGATCTCTGGAGCCGTCCCGCGCACTGGCCCGTCGGCTGGGACTGGTGGCAGGGTGACCTCTGCGAGTGGTCCGGCTACGACGAGCATCCCGTTGTGCTGGGGAACTTGATCTTGCATCAGTTCGAAGCGCCCGTGCTCACCCGCTTGGGCGCCGCCCTCGACCGCCAGGCGCGCCTCCTCGTCTTCAACGAGACGGCGCGCACGCCGTTCGCCGCGCTGCTCTCACGACAGCTTGGTCTCTTCGGGGCGCATCCGGTGAGCCGACATGATGCGCAAGTGAGCGTGCGTGGAGGGTTTCGCGGGGAAGAGTTGCCTCTGTTGCTCGGGCTGCGCCCCGATCGCTGGGAGTGGCGGATCCACACGACGGTGCTGGGCGCCTACCGTCTGCTGGCGTGGAGGCGAGAGGAGGGCGCATGAGGGCGGTCACGATCCAAGGCGGGGGGCTGGCCGGCTTGAGTCTCGCCCGTGCCCTCGCGCAGCGCGGCGTGCCGGTCACCGTCCTCGAAAAGGGGAGATACCCGCGACACAAGGTATGCGGAGAATTCATCACTGGTCTCGATGAGGCCACGCGGCGGACGCTCGCCTTGGACCCGATCTTCGAGGGCAGCTTGGAACACCATACGACAGTGTGGTATCGGGGCGAACGTGTCGTCCTGCGTCGCGACCTGCCCACTCCGGCGATCGGACTCTCTCGCTGGACCCTCGACGCCCGTCTCGCGGAAGCCTGCCGCGCCGCCGGGGCGAAGGTCCATGAAAACGTGCCACCGGGCGACCTCTCTCCGACCGCGGAAGGCTGGGTGCGCGCCTCTGGCGTGCGTCAGGGGCGGGGGCAGGGTGGCGCACCCAGTCCGTGGGTGGGCCTCAAGGCGCATCTGGAGCCAACCGGGATGGCGGCTGATCTTGAACTTCATCTCGGGCGTGGCGCCTACGTCGGCCTCAGCCCGGTCGAGGGTGGGCGGCGGAACCTCTGCCTCCTCGTGCATCGCGCGGCCTGTCCTTCGAGGGCGCTGCGGCGAATCGAAGACACCCTGCGCGCGGTCGGCCTCGCCGCCCTCGCGGAACGCGCTGAGGCCGCCGGAATCGTCGAGGCCTCCCGCTCGGCGGTGGCCGGCTTTCGCTTCGGAGAACGCCCGGCGCGATCCGCCGGGGTGCTCGAGCTGGGCGACGCCGGGGGCATGATTCCGCCCTTCACCGGCCACGGCATGGCGATGGCGTTTCAGTCTGCCGCGCTCGCTGTCGAACCTCTGGTGGCCTGGTCGGCGGGGCACCGCGACTGGCCCGCCACGGCAGCCGCGATCACCCGCGAGGAAGCGTCCTGGCACACGCGCCGCACACGAGTCGCACGGCTGCTGCATCCGTGGCTCCTGCGCCCGCGCTGGCAGGCCCTCCTTTGCCCCATTGCCGCTTCGCCCGTTTTTCCTTTCCGCACGCTCTACGCGCTCACCCACTCCTGAGATCCCGTTCTGATGTATCTGCACTCCCTCGCCTGCGCCGTGCCCCCGGCGCGCTTTCGCCAGGCCGATATCTGGCCCCGCTTTCGAGCCCTCCCGGTGAGCGCTGCCCTGCGCCCTTCCTCCAACCGGCTGGTCGAACGCCTCCTCACCCACGACAATGGGGTGACGCATCGGCACTTTTGCCTGCCCGATTTTGAGAACCTCGTGGAGATGGACGCGGGCGCGCTCAATGCGGCCTTCGAGCGTGAGGCCCCCGCGCTCGCCGGCGCTGCGCTCGAGCGCGCCCTCGAAGGGGCCGGTCTCGCCCCCGACGCACTCGATGCGCTCTTTGTCTGCACCTGTACCGGCTATCTCTGCCCGGGCGTGAGCAGCTTTGTGGCCGAGGCCCAGGGGATGCGCTCCAATGCACACCTGCAGGACATCGTCGGAATGGGCTGCGGGGCGGCCATTCCCACTCTGCGCAGCGCGGCGGCGTTTTGTGCGCAGCAACCCGGTGCGCGGGTGGCGGTCATCGCGGTCGAGGTCTGCAGTGCGGCTTTCTTCATTGAAGACGAGGGCGATGTCATCATCAGTGCCTGCCTCTTCGGCGATGGCGCGGCAGCTCTCATCCTGGGTGGAGAACCGCCCGCGCTCGGGGCCGATGCCTGGCGGCTGCACGCCTTCGATAGCGAGCATCGGCCGGAACACCGTGAGATTCTCCGCTTCGTGAACGACGCGGGAAAGCTCAAGAACCGGCTCGGCCGCACCGTCCCAGTGCGCGCGGCGGAAGCCGTCGGCTCTCTCTGGCAACGGTTTGAGGAGACCAACGGCCCAGAGGTGGAAGTCCTGCCGCACGCCGGCGGCAAGCTCATCCTCCAGGCCCTGCGCGAGCGAATGGGCATTTCCCATTTTCCGGAGAGCGAATGGGCCTTGGCCAACGCGGGCAACATGAGCAGTCCGTCCGTCCTCTTCGCCCTCGCGGGCTACCTGCACCATCACGCGCCGGCTCTCCCGGTGTCGGTCCCGTCAGCCTGGGAAGCGCCTCCCCGACGCGAACCGGCGCACCCCGGACGGCTCTGGTTGACGAGCTTCGGGGCTGGCTTCAGCGCCCACGCCTGCGCCGTGTCCCAAGGGTAGGGGAAGGGCAGGACTCACGCTGGCTGCCACCCTTGCTCCGGGCCAAGCGGAATGGGGGATTGCAGATTGAAACGTCATCTGCCTGCCCGCAGGGCGATCTGCGCCCTTCCGCGGGGGTGAAACGTCACGAGCGGGACTCCGGGTGCCTTGGCACGCGCAGTGCGAGTTGAGCGCACATGGAAAAACCCCTCACCGTCAGTTTCCGTGGCTTCGACGCCACCCCCGAGCTTCGTGACCAGATTGACAAGTACGTCGAGCGCCTCGAACGCCACTGCGACCATATCATCGGCTGCGATGTCGCGGTTGAACTCAAGCAGAAGTCAGCCCGCGGCAACTCGGGAGCAAATTACCGTGTGCGGCTCGCGATCACGGTGCCGCCTTCCCACGAGATCATCGCGGAGGAGCAATCGGCCGACAGCGATGCGGCGGTGCCTCTTCTGGGCACTCTTCGCGATGCCTTCGAGAGCGCGGAGCGCCAGCTCGACAAGCTGACCGCGAAGCAACGCGGCGACGTGAAGGCGCACCCCGAGCAATCGGCCACCGCTACCGTGACCAAGCTTTTTGCCGTCGACCGCTATGGCTTCATCCTCACCGAGGACGGGCGCGAGCTCTACTTTCGCGATACAGCCGTGCAGGAAGATCGTTTCGAGGACCTCGAGATCGGCGCCGCAGTACATTTCCACGAGACCTCGGCCGACGAGGGACCGGTCGCGACGACGATTCGCCTTGTGGACAAGCGCGGGGGCAAGATCCCGATGGAAACAGGCTAGGAATGCCATTGTCACCCGCCGCCGCTCGCACACCGTGAAGGGGTGCTGCAGATCGAGTCCATCGCCCTTCCCCCCGTCGGAACCAACGCTTACCTCGTCACGCGCAAGGGCTCGGATGAGGCCCTTCTGGTCGATGCGCCCTTGCAGGCCTGGACTTGGGCACAGGACCAGGCCGGCCTCACCGACAAGCGCATTGTCGCCTGTCTCATGACGCATGGGCACTGGGACCACACGCTCGGTGGCCATGCGGTGAACGCCGCCGGGGTCCCGGTCTACGGCCATCCCGACGATCGCACGCTCTTCGAGCAACCCTCGGTCATGAGCGACTTTTCCCTTCCGGGCCTGACGATGCGTCCCATGCAGGTCGACCACTGGGTGACGCCGGCCGATGAACTCGAATTTCTCGGCCTGCGCTGCGAATTGCGACACGTTCCGGGGCATTGCCCGGGCAGCCTCCTCTTCTGGTTCCCGGAGGCGCGGGCGGCCTTTGTCGGCGACGCGATCTTTGCCGGCAGCATTGGGCGCACAGATCTTCCGCTCGGGGACCATGCCGTGCTCGAGCGCTCCATCCGTGAGCAGATCTACACCCTCCCGCCGGAGACGGTGCTCTATCCCGGCCACGGACCGGAAACGACCGTCGCCCGCGAGGCGGTCTCCAATCCCTTTGTGCGCGCCGAATGAGCGAGGACGCGCGCTGGATGGAGGTTGCCTTGCAAGAGGCACGGCGCGCCCTCGGGCCCTGCCATCCAAACCCCGCGGTCGGCGCCGTGATCGTTGAAAACGGCCAGGTCGTGGCCCGCGGGCATACCCAGGCCCCCGGCGGGGCGCATGCCGAAGTGGAGGCGATCCATGCCTGGCGGGCACGACCCGCGGCGGGAGATCCTGTCGCGGCCACGCTCTATGTCACGCTCGAGCCGTGCTGCACCCATGGGCGCACCCCGCCTTGCACCGACGCCATCCTGCGAGCCGGCCTGCGGCGCGTCGTGGTGGGGGCGACGGATCCCAATCCCCGGCACGCGGGCCGGGGCCTCGCCCTCCTGCGCGAGGCGGGGATCGAGGTGGAGGTGGGGGTCTTGGCCGAACGCTGCGCGGCCCTCAACCCGGTCTTCGAGCACTGGATGCGCGCCGGGCGCGCGCTCATCGCGGGCAAGATCGCGACCACTCTCGATGGGCGCATCGCCACCCGCACGGGCCACTCGCGCTGGATCACGGGCGTGGGCGCACGCCAGGATGTAGCGCGCTGGCGGCGGGCCTTTCCGGCCATCGCGGTGGGGGCGGGCACGCTCTGCGCGGACGATCCCGCGCTCACCGCGCGGGTCGAGGGCGAGCCGGTCTGGTGCCCGCGGCGGCTTGTCTTCGATCGCGCGGGGCGGGCGCTGAACCGGCCCGAAGCACGCGTCTTCAGCGATCAATGGGCGGAGCAGACCGTCTACGTGACCGCGCCCGCCTTCGCCGCCCGCGTCCCCGCCGCGTGGCGCGCGCGCGGCGTCGAGGTGTGGGATGACGTGCTGACCTGGGAGATCCTGCGGGCGCGCCTCCTCGAATGCGGACTGACCGGCCTCTACGTCGAGGGCGGCGCAGGCCTGCTCAGCGATCTGCTGCGTGCGCGCGAACTGGACTATCTTTTTGCCTACCGCGGAGCCCAGTGGCTGGGCGACGTCGCCGCGCCCGGGCCGTTTGCCGGCTTCGAAACACCGACGATGGATGGCGCGTGGCGGCTCGAGGCGCCGCAGCATGCGAGTTTCGGGTCCGACCAACTCTTCCATGGCCGCGTGGTCTACCCGCCCGTCTCCTGAGCCGGCGGCTCGTGTCGCACGATGCCTGGAGTCTTTGACGACCGGCGCGGAAGCACTCAGACTCCCCACATGATCGTCTATCTTGCTTCGAACAATCCGCACAAGGCGACCGAGTTTGCGCAGCTCCTGGCCGGGGCGGACCCGGCGATCGAACTGCGCTCAGCGCGGGATCTCGGCGGCATGCCGGCAGTGGAGGAGACGGCGGAGGACTTTCTCGGTAACGCCCGTCTCAAGGCCCTTGCCCTAGCCGAGCGCCTGCCGCTCGATCGCCCGGACTGCTGGGCGTTGGCGGACGACAGCGGACTCGAGGTCGATGCCCTCGACGGTGCCCCGGGCGTGCGCTCAGCGCGCTTTGCGGGCGAGGACGCGAGCGACGAGGACAACCTGCGCCACCTCCTTCGCGAGCTCGAGGGCGTGCCCGAGGACGAGCGCGGGGCGCGCTTTCGCTGTGTCCTGGTCCTGCGCAATCGGGAGGGGCGCGAGCGCATCTTTGCGGGGGTCTGCGAGGGCGCCATCACGACCGAGCCGGCGGGCCAGAGCGGTTTCGGCTACGACCCGGTCTTTCGCCCCCGGCGCTATGACCGCACTTTTGCCGAACTGGGCGAGGAGGTGAAAGCAGACCTTTCGCACCGCGCATTGGCTTGCCAAGGACTCTTGCAGGCGCGCATGGAATAGGGTGTGAAGCAATTCCCCGGGCGGTGCGTAGCCGCGTTCTTTCTCCTTCTCTGGACGGGCTCGCCGGGCGTGGCGGCCCGCGAGTTCAGTGTGCTCGTCTACAACGTCGAGAACCTCTTCGATGTCGATGGAGTGGCCCTCTTTGGCGACTACCAGGACGCAACCTGGAACCCTGACAACCCCTACACGCCGGCCCGCCTTTACACCAAGCTGGACCACATTGCCCGCGTCCTCGCTTCGATCGGTGACGGAGCCGGTCCAGAGGTGGTGATGTTCCAGGAGTTCGAGCTCGACCGCACGCCTTTTGGCTCGCGCGGAGAACCCGCCGCGCTGCTCGAGCGCTGGGCGGAGCAGACCGTGGCGGAGATGCTGGGTCCGGCCTTCGATGCCGGCGTGGCCAACCTTCCGGTCGATGCGCTCCTTTGGAAGCTGCTCCGCGAGCGCGGCCTGGGCGCCTATTTCGTGGCCAAGCCTTATCCCAGCCTGGGCGACGATCCGCCGGCCCACACCAACGTGGTCTTTTCCCGCTTCCCCATTCTCGAGGCCGCGCAGCGTCCGATGGAGGACGCGAGGGACCTGCAAATCGTCACGATCGAAGTCGCGGGACAGCCGTTCACCCTGCTCAACAACCACTGGAAATCCGGGGCCTCGAATCCGGCCACGGCCGGAACCCGTCGACAAAATGCGCAGGTCGTGCGCGCGGCTCTCGACGAAATCCTGACCGCCCGCCCCGAGGCGGACGTGCTCGTCGCCGGTGACCTCAATTCGCACTACAACC
>JBKHAU010000022.1:0-11855 GCA_046542725.1 Opitutales bacterium | reverse complement strand
ATGCCCGCCTCTTTCGCTTTCGCCTCGGTCAGGCCGACGCTGGCGATCTGCGGATGGCAGTAGGTGCAGCCGGGGAAGTCCTTCACGCGCTGCGGTTTGCCATGACCGAAGATGCCGTTGACCGCCTGCACGGCCTCGTAGGTGGCGACGTGGGCGAGCCAGGGTGGCCCGATGATGTCGCCCGCGGCGTAGATGCCCTTGACCGTGGTCTGATAGTTGTCGTCGACCTTGAGGTAACCGCGGTCGAGCTCGGGCTTCACGCGGGGGGAGAGGACGCCGTCGAGGTTCGGCACGACGCCGATCGAAAGGAGGACCGAGCCGACCTCGAGGTCTTCGCTCTTCTCACCCTTCAAAAGCTTCATCTTGACCGACTTCTTGCCCGGCTCGATGCCCTCGACCTTGGTCCCGGCGCGCACTTCGATGCCCTGTTTCTTGAAGGCACGATGGAGCGCGGCGGAGATCTCTTCATCCTCCACCGGGACAATGCGGTCCAGCATCTCGATGAGGGTCACCTTCGTCCCGAGGGTGCTCAGGAAGTAGGCAAATTCGACCCCAATGGCACCGGCCCCGATGATCGCAATGGACTCGGGCTGCTTCTTCATGACGAGAGCCTCACGGCTCGTCATGATGCGCTCACCATCCACCGCGAGGTCCGGCAGGCGGCGCGCCTTGCAGCCGGTCGCGATGAGGATGTTCTTCGTCGAGAAGAATTTGCCCTTATCCATCCCTTCCACGACCTCGACGATGCCGGGCGCGGAGACATGGGCGCGCCCGAGCACATACTCGACCTTGTTCTTCTTGAAGAGGAACTCGATGCCCTTGGCCATCTGGTCGGAAACCGAGCGCGAACGCCCCATGACCTTCGAGAAGTCGACCGTCGGTTGTCCGACCTCGATGCCGAAGTCACTGGCGTGCTTGATCGACTCAAAGGTCTCGGCCGCCTTGAGGAGCGCCTTGGAGGGAATGCATCCCCAGTTGAGGCAGGTGCCGCCGGCGCGCTCGAGCTCGATGCAGGCAACTTTTTTGCCCATCTGGCCGGCACGGATCGCGGCGGCGTAGCCCGCAGGCCCCCCACCGATGACGACAAGGTCGTAAGTTTCGTTTGCCATGGTTCTTGACTGGTCGGTTTAATTGCCGCGTGCGGCGGCGATAAAAGGAAGAACACAACACGCGCCCGCGGGCATGGCAAGCGCTGGAGCGCGGGGCCGGGGGCGGAGGGATCACACATCGATGACGTCGTCGTCACGGCGGCGACGTTTGGTCTTGCGCGGGCGGGCGGGGGAGCGGCCGGTGCGCCGCTCAATCGCGACGCGCCACTGTTTGCGATCGCCGAAGAGGGCGCTGGCGAGGATCGAGACGAGACTGACGATGACCCCTGCCCAGAAGGCCGACCAGAAGCCGGCGACCGTCACCCCGGGGACGATGGCCCCGGCGAAGAGGACAAGGAGCGCGTTGATGAGGACAATGCCGAGCCCGAGGGTGAAGATGACAAAGGGGAGGGCAAAGAGGATGAGGATCGGCTTGAGGACGATGTTGAGGGCCGCGAGGACGAGCCCGACGAGGAGGAGGAGCGGCCATTCCTCGGCGTAGAATCCATCGACGGCCCAAGCGGCGAGAAACACCCCGGGGGTGATGAAGAGCCATTGCTTCCACCAGCTTCGCATCCTCTTCGTCTACTGGCGCAAACGCTGTCGCGGCAAGGCCTCATAATCGTCTGTTCCTTCCACCGGCACGAGGAGACGCAGCCAGTAGTCGTGGGGCGGATAGATCCGCCGCACATGGGTCAGGGAGGGGTCCGCGCCAGGTGTGAGGAGCAGGTTGAGTTCGTTGGTCTTGTTGCGTGTCTCTTCACCGCGGACGATGGCGCGCTCGAAAGCGGGTTTCATGATGTTGCGCTCCGCGTCGAGAAAAAGGAGATGAAACTGCTGGTCGACGACGCGCAGGTGGACCCGTTGCCCATCCCGCAAGGTCCAGTCGAGGCCGACTTCCTCACTCACCGCCGTGCCGAGGGCGATCTCGAGAGGTTCGGCCGCGCGGAGCAGAGCGACGGTGAGGAGGAACGCGAGAAAAAGGCGGCAACACATACAACGCATGCTTGGAAGGTAGCCACCGCCCTCCGGTCCGCCAATTCGAAAGGGCGACAACCCGGCCGGGTGCCGGGAGGAGGGGAGGGGCCTTCGTCGGGCCCGTCTCGATCCGCCGTCTTCGGCGGGGGCCATGGAACGAAGCCGCGCGACGGGACTGGACCTACGCCTTGCCCGGAAAAAAGAACGCCTCGCGCGCGACCGGGGCTCCATGAGCGGTCCGTTCGCGGCGCGAGGCGCTGTCCTCCGCAGAGGACACTGTCTTTGGTCTGTCTATGGTCTGTCTGTTTTGTCTCTCGGTTGCTGGCTCATTGCTCACGCAATGGAAGCTCTGGCCGCCGGGTGGCGGCGCTCCCTCGCACGGATCACTTGGATCCGCGGCGGAGGGCCAGTTCTCAGTCGCATCGTCTGCCATCATCGAAGGCGAGGAGGCGGGGAAGAAAGAGTCGGGCGCTCTCCGCGAGGGTGGCGTGGTTGATCCCTGGCTCGCGCACCGCCCGCAGGGCGAGTCCTTCGATAAAGGCGCCGAGCGCGAGGGCGCGCTTTTCGAGATCGTCCTCCGACGCCTCCCGGCCGGTCTCCTCCGCCATGCGACGGAGCCACTTTTTGAACTCCCCCCGGCTCGTCTGGTCGGCCTCGGCGAGGGCCCGGGCGATCTCCGGGTCGCGGCTCGCCTCCGCGCTCATCTCGAGAAAGAGGACGGGGTTCATCGCGCGGTCATCGCGACGCACCCAGCTCTGGAAGAGTTCGATGACGCGTTCGACGAACTGGCTCTGCGACTGCAGGGCGCGAATGCCGGCCCGGCGCACCTCGATCTGCCGCGCGATGATGGCGAGGATGACGGCGTTCTTGTTCGCGAAGTAGCGATAGGTGAGCCCCTGGCTGATCTCGGCCTTTTCGGCGATGCGGGCCATGCTCGCGGCGTGGAAACCGTATTCGATGAAAGCCGCCTCGGCGGCGTCGAGGATGCGCTGGCGCTGTTGTTCCGCGTGTTCCGGGGAACGGGGATTCTGCCGGTCTGGAGAGCTCATGTGCGCCTATTCCAGCCGCCTCCGAGGGCGCGGTAAAGCTCCACCCGGTTGGCCTGCTCGCGCAACTGCGTCTGAACGAGCATCTGGCGGGCGCCGTAGAGGGTGCGCTGGGCATCGAGGAGCGTGAGGTAGTCCACCTGCCCCGCGCGGTAGCGTTCCTCCGAGATTTCCTCCGTCCGGGCCGCCGCCGCGACCATCTCCTCGAGGGCGGCGCGCCGGTCGTGCAATGTCCAGCTGAGGGTGAGCGCGTCGGCCGTCTCGCGAAAGCCGGCCTGGATGGAACGCTCATACAGCGCCAGGGCGATGTCGCGCTCGGCGATGGCGGCGTCGCGGTTCGCCCGCAGCCGGCCGCCCTGGAAGACCGGCACGTCGATGCGCGGGAGAAAGCTCCACACCCCCGTCCCCGCTCCAAAGAGTCCGGACAGCTCACTGCTGGCCGTGCCGGCCGAGGCCGTGAGGCTGATGGAGGGGAAGAACGCCGCCCGTGCCGCCCCGATGTTGGCGTTGGCCGCAAGCAGCTCGTGCTCGGCGCGCACGATGTCGGGGCGCCGCAGGAGCGTTTTCGACGGCAGCCCGGCCGGGGCCGGGGCGATCCCCATGACCTCTGGCACAAAAGCCTCCGGCAGCCAGGCCGCCTCGACCGGCGCACCGACGAGGAGGGCGAGCGCATTGCGATCCTGCGCCACCTGCCCGGCGAAGAGCGCGACATCGGCCCGGGCGTTGGCCACGCTCGTGCGCGCCTGGCTCACTTCGAGAGCGGAGGCGGCGCCGAGGTCCTGCCGGCGTTGCGTGAGTTCGAGCGCCTCCTCGAAGTTCTCGAGCGTGGCCTCCGCGATGCCGAGGAGCTCCTGGTCGGCGGCGAGCGTGAGCCAGGCGTTGGCCACTTCTGCGACGAGCGTGAGCTGCGCACTGCGCCGGGCCTCCTCGGTCGCGAAATACTGCTGCAGGGCGGCGTCGCTGAGCGAGCGCACCCGCCCGAAGAGGTCGAGCTCGAAGGAGGCCAGGCCGACCTCCGCGCCATAGGTCTCGACCTCGGGGGCGCTGTCCCCCCCCGTGCGGGTGAGCGTGCCGGCGGCGCCTACGGAGGGCACGCGGTCCGCACGCTGGATGCGGTAGAGGGCGCGGGCCCGCTCGACGTTGAGGACCGCCACGCGCAGGTCGCGGTTGTTCGCGAGGGCCTGTTCGATGACCGTCTCCAGCGCGGGATCGGCGAAGAACCCGCGCCAGTCGAGCCGCGCCGTCGTCGTTTCCCCTTCGGTCGCCTCCGGCCAGGCCGCGGGAATCTGCGGCTGGGCGGTGGGCACGGGTGGTTCGAGCGTGCCGCAGCCGGCGAGCAGGAGCGCGGCGGCCAGCGCCGACGAGGTGAGCGACCACTTACTCATGGGAAAGCCCTCCCTCGCGGCGGCGGATGAAGAGCCGCTCGATGATGAAGAAGAAGAGCGGGACGAAGAAGATCCCGAGGAAGGTGCCGACGAGCATCCCGCCGAGCACACCCGTCCCGATCGCGCGCTGCGCCCCCGAGCCGGCTCCGCTCGCCAGAACGAGCGGAGTGACGCCGAGACCGAAGGCGAGCGAGGTCATGAGGATCGGCCGGAGGCGGTCGCGCACCGCCGCCACCGTGGCGTCGACGAGGCGCATCCCGCCGGTGAGGTTCTGCTTCGCAAATTCGACGATGAGAATGGCGTTCTTGCTCGTGAGGCCGACCGTCGTGAGCATCGCGACCTGAAAGTAGACGTCGCGTTCGAGCCCGCGAGCCATGTTCGCGAGGACCGCGCCGACGATGCCGAGGGGCGCGGCGAGGAGGACCGCGGTCGGGATGCTCCAGCTCTCGTAGAGGGCCGCGAGGGCGAGGAAGACGATGAGGAGCGAAAGCGTGTAGAGCATGCCCGTCTGCCCGCCCGCCTGCCGTTCCTGGTAGGAGGTCGCGGTCCATTCGAGGCCGAAACCAGGCGGCAGCTGCTGCGCGAGGCGCTCCATTTCAGCCATCGCCTCGCCCGAGCTGACCCCGGCCGCGCCCTGCCCCTGGATCTCGCGGGCGGAGACACCGTTGTAGCGTTCGAGGCGCGGTGAGCCGTAGTCCCAGTAGGTGCGCCCAAAGGAGGAAAACGGCACCATCTCGCCCTCGGCATTGCGCACCGACCAGTGATCGAAGTCCTCCGGCAGCATGCGGAACGGGGCCTCGGCCTGGACGTAGACCCGCTTGACTCGGCCCCGGTCGATGAAGTCGTCGATGTAGCGCCCGCCCCAGGCGACGCCGAGGGTCTGGTTGATCTCGTCGACCGAGAGCCCGAGGGAGGCGGCCCTGGCGTTGTCGATCTCGACCCGGAGCTGCGGCGCATCCTCCTGCCCGTTGGGCCGGACATTGGTCAGGAGCGGGTTCTGCGCGGCTGCCCCGAGGAGCTGGTTGCGCGCGTTCATGAGCGCCTCGTGCCCGAGACCGGCGTTGTCCTTGAGGAAGAAGCTGAAGCCGGCCGAAGTCCCCAGTTCGGTGATCGGCGGGGGCACGAAGGCGAAGACCATGGCCTCCTTGATCTGGCTGAAATGGGCCATCGCGCGCCCCGCGAGGGCTTCGACCTGCTGCCCCGGCTCGGTCCGCTCGTCCCAGTCCTTCAGGCTCACGAAGGCCATCCCGCTGCTCTGCCCGCGGCCGGCGAAACTGAAGCCCTGGATCGCGAGGAGTTCGGAGACGACATCGCCCTCTTCCTCGAGGAGGTATTGCTCGACCTCCTCGATCACCTCGAGGGTGCGCTCCTGGGTGGCGCCGACCGGCCCCACGACCTGCACGAAGAGGTTGCCCTGATCCTCGTTCGGGAGGAACGACGACGGCAGGCGCATGAAGAGGTAGGCCATCACCCCAACGACGAGGAGGAAGACGACGAAGAAGCGCTTGCTGCGGTGGATGATGCCCCGGACGGCGCCCTGGTAACGGTTGTTGCCCCGGTCGAAGACGCGGTTGAACCAGCCGAAAAAGCCCTTCTCCTTGACGTGGTGTCCCTTCGGAATGGGCTTGAGCATCGTCGCGCAAAGCGCCGGGGTGAAGACGATCGCGACCAGCACGGAGAGCGCCATGGCCGCCACGATGGTGGCCGAAAACTGGCGGTAGATCACGCCCGTCGCGCCCCCGAGGAAGGCCATCGGCACGAAGACCGCCGAGAGGACGACGCCGATGCCGATGAGCGCGCCCGTGATCTGGTCCATCGATTCGCGCGCGGCCTCCTTGGGCGAGAGCCCCTTTTCGCTCATGAGCCGTTCGACATTCTCCACCACGACGATGGCGTCGTCCACGAGGAGACCGATCGCGAGGACCATCGCGAACATCGTCAGCATGTTGATCGAGAAGCCGAGGACCGCGAGGACGCCGAATGTCCCGAGGAGCACGACCGGGATCGCGAGGGTCGGGATGAGCGTGGCCCGCCAGTTCTGCAGAAAGAGGAACATGACGAGGAAGACGAGGACGATGGCCTCGAGAAGGGTGTAGGCGACTCCCTCGATCGCGACCTCGACGAAGGGCGTGCTGTCGAACGGCACGACCGCCCTCATCCCGGCGGGAAAATTCGGCTCGAGCTCATCGATGAGCGCCCGCACGCCCTCGGCGGTCTGGAGCGCGTTGGCCCCCGACGAGAGGGAAACGGCCACCCCGACGGCCTCCCGCCCGTTGTGACGGGTGACGGTCTCGTAGTCCTGCGCGCCGAGTTCGACGCGGGCCACGTCACCCAGTCGGAGGATCGCGCCCCCGGCGTTGCTCCGCAGGACGATGTCCCGAAACTCTTCCGCTGTCCGCAGGCGGCCCGGCGTGTTGATCGTGAAGTTGATCTCCTGCCCGTCGACCGCCGGCGCGCCGCCGAGCTGGCCGACCGCCACCTGGCTGTTCTGCGCCCGCACCGCCGCGATGAGTTCGTTGACCGACAGCTCGTAGGTCTCGAGCAGGTTCGGGTCGACCCAGATACGCATCGCATACTGCGAGCCGAAGACCTGGGCCGTGCCGACCCCGTCGACCCGGGAGAGCGGCTCGGCGATGTTGCCCACGACGTAGTCGGCGATGGCTGCACGGTCCATCGATCCGTCTTCCGAGACGAAGGCCACGACCATGAGGAAGCCCGAGCCGGACTTCGAGACCTGCACCCCCTGCTGCTGCACGATCGAAGGCAGGAGCGGCATCGCGCGCTGCAGCTTGTTTTGCACCTGCACCTGTGCCATGTCCGGGTCGGTCCCGGTCTTGAAGGTGAGGGTGGTCGCGGCGAGGCCGCTCGCCTCACTCGTCGACGACATGTAGAGGAGGCCGTCGAGGCCGGTCATGTTCTGCTCGATGATCTGCGTCACCGAGTCCTCCACGACCTGGGCCGAGGCGCCGGGATAGATGGCGTTGATCGTCACCGCAGGCGGCGCGATGTCCGGATAGCGGGAGATCGGGAGCTGCGTGAGCGTCATCCCGCCCGCGATCATGATGACGAGAGCGATGACCCATGCGAAGATGGGTCGGTCGATGAAAAATCGGGCCATGTGAAAATCCTCCTTACTCGGCCGCCTCGGGCGCGGTGGCGGCCTCGCCTCCACCGACGTTCACCCGCATCTCCGGGCGCAGGCGTTGCAGCCCCTCCACGACGACGCGGTCGCCGGGCAGGAGCCCGTGTTCAACGAGCCACCGGTTGTCCACCGTCTGGCCCAGCATGACGGCGCGGGACTCGACCGTGCTGTTGTCCCGCACGACCATCACGACGGAGTTGCCGCCGGGGCCGCGCGTGACGGCCTGCTGCGGCACGAGAATCGCATCCTCGCGGACGCCCAGGCCGACGGCCGCCCGCACATACATGCCCGGCAGGAGAACGTGGTCGGGATTCGGCGCCACGACGCGAAGGAGGAAACTCCCCGTCGTCGGATCCACCTGGGCCTCCGAGAAGGCGACCTCCCCGGCGTGCTCGTAGACCGTCCCGTCTTCGAGGAGAAGCTCGACGGGAAGTCCGTCGCCCGGCTCGAGGTCGCCCTCGGCGAGGGCCCGGCGCAGGCGCAGCATCTCGCTGCTCGAGCGGGTGAGGTCGACATAGATCGGATCGAGCTGCTGCACCGTCGCCAGCGGTGTCGCCTGATTGGCCGTGACGAGCGCGCCCTCGGTCACGCCCGACCTGCCGATGCGTCCGCTCACCGGCGAGGTGATGTCGGTGTAGCCGAGTAGGACCTCGGCGCTCTGGAGAGCGGCGCGCGCCACGGCCACGTCGGCTTCGGCCTGGCGCAGGCCCGCGAGGGCGTTGTCCAGCTCCTGCTGGCTGACGGCATCGGTCTCGGCGAGGCCGCGGGTCCGGTCGGCGCTCGTCCGCGCCAGTTCGAGCGAGGCCTCCGCACGCTGCAGATTGGCCGCCGCCCGGTCGCGCTCGGCGCGGTAGGTGGCGTCGTCGAGCTCGTAGAGAACGTCGCCCGCCTCGACCAGCCCGCCTTCGGTGAAGCGGCGTTCCTCGACGATCCCCGTTACCTGCGGACGCACCTCCGCCACGACGAAGGGATGGACCCGGCCGGGCAGTTCCCGCCGGAGCGTCGTCTCCTCCGGCTCCACCGTCAACACCTCCACGGTCGGCGGAGGCGCCGCGGGCGCCTCGCCCGCTTCCTCCCCACAGCCCACCAAAAGCAAGGCGACGCTGGTCGCGGCCGCCACCACCGGAAATCTCCACATTCGTGTCCTTCGTCGTTGCATTGTCATGGCCTCTAAAGGGCGTGAATGAACGATCATTCAAATACCGCGTCAAGCGGAGAATGAACGCTCATTCAGGCGCAGTCGGGAGGAGATCCCACGGTATGGCCCAGTCCCCTCTTGGGCCGTTGAACGAGCAGGTCGCCCGGCGTCGAAGCCACCTCCGCCTGCCGCGCCGCGTTGCCCACTTAACCGCCTTCAGCCCGGCCTGGGGTGGGGCCGCGTCCACGCTGCGGTCCACCGCCGCGCGCTGGCGCCTACCCCGCGTTTTCGGGCCTGGCCTGCTCCTCCGCGACTCCCACCGGGCGTCCCAGAAGCATCGTGCGAAAGCGCTCCAAGCGCTCTTCCCCAATCTCGCGGAAGGACTCGAAGGGAGCGTGCCGCGAGGGTTCGGAACGATCGATTTCGATCCCCCAGAGGGGCATGAGGGAATCGGGCAGCATCGCGTAGCGGGCATCGGCGAGGACGTCGGGATGCTCCGGGTGGCGAATCAGGTAGTGGTCGGAGAAATGGGCGAAGCGCTGCAGATCGTGCTCCAGGGCCGAGCCCTCCGGCACGCCTTCGAGCAGTTCCCCGAGTTCCAGCAGTTCGGTGTGGGCGCCCTCGTAGACGCTGACCTCGCCCCCCAGGTAAGGCACGCGGATGGCGTCGATGTGGAGTTGGCCGTCGTGTCCATAGAGCCCGCGCCAGAGAAGCAGGTTGCCGATCGAAGGCTTCACGCTCACCATGTGGACGTCATCGTGTCCGCGACGCGCCGCGAGTTCCCGAACCTCGGCGATGGCCCGTGCATGCTGCAAACTGCCGAAACCCAGATAAGCCAACCCGAAGAGCGCCGCGGCCGCGGCCCACACCCGCCGCCGCGAGACAAAGGCCGTCATCACTCCGGCGAGCAACGCTCCGGTGAAGACCGGATCGATGATCGAAATGATGTTCCAGGCGGTGCGGGCATCGGTGAAGGGCCAGAGCAGGTGCGTCCCATAGCTCGTGCAGGCATCGAGCAGGCCGGAGGTGGCATAGCCCAAAGTCGTGAACAGGTAGAGGCGCCTCCAGGGCACCCGCCGGCGCATCAGCGGCCAGAGGAGCAGCGTCCCGATGAGGCCCCCGAAGGGAATGAAAAAGAGCGCATGGGTGAAGTGCCGGTGAAACTCGACCGCCATCAAGGGGTCCGATTCCGAGCGGATGAGGACATCGAGGTCCGCCAGCATGCCGGCCACGCCACCTGCGAGCAGCGCCATGCGCACATCCTTTTTGGCGCCGGCACAGCCGGCTGCCACACTGCCGACGACGGCCTGGCTGAAGGGATCCATGGTCTCGAGGAGTTGTCTGCGCTCAACGGCGCGAAGCCATTACGGTGTGCCTCTTTCGGCATTCCGCCACCTGAAGGCGTGGCGCGAGCGTAAAAAGATCCGGCCCAGGTTCTCTCCCGCCGCCCGGCAAGCACTCCTCCCGGCGCGGCGCGCCGCCAGAGGAGACGGCTGGGCGCGGGTCGCTTCAGGACTTGCCCTTGAGCATGTAGCGGAGGACGTGACGGGGAAGGTGAAGGAGGCGGGCGGCCTGGGAGAGGTTGCCATCCGTCTTTTCCATCGCGAGGTCGATGAAGGTGCGGGTCACCTCGTCGAGGGGGAGGCCCTCGGCGGGAAATGTCCAATCGTCTCTCAGCCAGGCTGACGGGGCGGAGTGGGTGGGGTCGCCGTCGTCTTCGGCGGCAGGCGGGGGGAGGGACGCGAAGTCGAGTTCGCCCTCTTCGGAAAAGATCAGGGAGCGCTCCAGTTCGTGCTCCAATTCACGCACGTTGCCCGGCCAGGGATAGTTGGCGAGTTGGCGGCGGGCGCGCGCGGTGAGGGTCGGTTTGGGTTGGCGATAGCGCTGGCAAAGGGCTCCCAGGAGGAGGTCGAGAAGGGCCGGCAGGTCTTCCCTGCGCTCGCGCAGCGGTGGCAAGGCGATGCGGACGAGGTTGAGTCGCTGAAAGAGGTCCTCGCGAAAGCGGCCGGCCGCGACGAGCTGTTCGAGGGGTTCGATCGAGGCACCGATGAGGCGCACGTCGACGCGCACGTCCTTGCGGCTGCCGAGGCGGCGGATGGACTGTTGCTCAATGGCCTTCAGGAGCTGGGCCTGGACCGGTGCCGAGAGCGTTGCGATTTCGTCGAGGAACAGGGTGCCGCCGTCCGCCGCCTCGAAGAGGCCGACACTGGCGGTGCGCGCGTCGGTGAAGGCGCCCTTTTCGTGGCCGAAGAGCTCGGAGGCCGCGAGCTGTTCGCTCAGGTTGGCACAGTTGAGGTCGACGAAAGGCTTGTCTGCGCGCGAGCCGTTCTCGTGGATCCAGCGCGCGAGAAGGGTCTTGCCCGTGCCCGTTTCGCCCTCGAGGAGGATGGGCGGGAAGCGGCCGGCGAGCTTGGCCTCCTTGCGCAGGAGGGTCTCGATCTGGCGCTGTATTGTCTCCATCGCCCGGCCAAAGAAGAAGGCGTCGGAGCGGTCGCGCTCGCGGGCTCGCTCGTGACGGGTGCGCCGCTCGGTGTGCTGCGCCTGACGGCTGCGCGCAAAGACGATCGGCAGCTCCTCGTGGGGATAGGGTTTGACGAGAAAATCGAGCGCCCCGAAGCGCATGGCCTCGACCGCGAGCGAGACATCGTCGTTGGCCGTCGCGACGACCGTGGCGATGGTGCGTGGAAGGAGGCCCTCACGCAACAGGCTGAGTCCATCGCCATCGGGCAGGTTGACGTCGAGGAGGGCAAAGTCGAAGGAGAGGGCTTCGAGCAAGCGCCGCGCCTCGGCGAGGTTGGCCGCCGCCGAGACCGAGGCACCCGCCCCTTCAAGGAACGCGGTGGCCTGCTTGCGCTCGAAGAGGTTGTCTTCAACGAGGAGAACGTCCTTGCCCTGCAACTGCATGCCTGGGTCCTTGTATCGGCCGTCGCGGCCGTGAGTTCACCCTGTCGCCTCGGATGGGCGGGCAAGCCCCCCGGCCAACGTGCGCACAGCGTCGCCGCGCGGGAGGATGAGGACCTCTTCCGGAACAGGCGGCGTCTACTCCGAGTTCCGCAGTTGTCAGGGGTGATTTCCCAT
>JBKHAU010000021.1:0-12134 GCA_046542725.1 Opitutales bacterium | reverse complement strand
GCTCGGCGAAGGGCAGGCCCAGTTCATCGTCGGGCGCGCGCTCGAGCTGTTCCAGGCCCTTGCGACAGGCGGCCACGGCGCGCGCCAGATGGCCCTCCCGATGCGCCGCACGGCTGCGCTCGTAGAGAGCGTAGGCACGCGCTCGCGAGGCGTAGGACTCGACCTCGCCGCGCAATTGCTCGAGGCGGTCGAGCCGTTTCTGGTTGGCCATGCGGGCCGGACGCGGGCCGGATGCGGCGCGCTGGCGCACCAGGGCCAGCTTGGACGCGTAGGCCGCAAGAAGGTCCTCGTCCGTGACCCCAGACCCGACGCCGAGCAGTTTTTCGAGGTCGGGATGGAGGCGCAGGACGGGCGGATCGGCCTCTTCTTCGCTCATCGGTGAGAGGTGGTCAGGCTGCCCGAGCGACAACTGGGCGTGGGCGGCAAATTCCGGCGAAGCGGGCCACGGAGGGCCCTACAGGTTCATGTTGACCAATTGGGTGACGGAGAAGTCGCTGCCCCAGTCGGTCTGTCCCCGCACCGTGAACTCGAACTGGCCGGAGGTCGAAGTGCGGACTTCGAAGGGCGCGTCGGTGCCCTGCGCGACCACGCTGCCACCCGGTCCACGGACCTCCCAGGACTCGATCTCAAAGCCCCGCTTGCCCTTCCCGTCGACGAGGGTGAACTCGGCCGTCATCTCGGTGAGGTCATCGTTGTAAGCGATCGAGCCCGGCACTTCGGAGATCTGGAACTCCCAGTTGCGCTGGCGCCCGATCGTCTCCTCCACGCCCGTGATGACGCCATTGTCGTCCCGCGCGTAGGAGAGCGTGTATTCCGCTTCCGAGATGAGGAACATGCCGCGCCCGCCGACGTATTCACCGCGTCGCTCCGTCACCGGCTCGTCGCCGGAGAGCGGATAGACGCGCCGCTCGCCAGAGGGTGAAATGACCTCGAGGGAGCCGCGCCGCACCTGCGCGATGTCGGCGAGCGAGGCCCGGCGGTTCGTGCGCGGGTCGAGCGAGCAATCCTGATAGTAGGCCGTTTCGACGACCTGGTCACCCTGCTTCTGCCCATTGGCATCGAACTTCGTGACGGTGCGGTCAACCTCGAGCTCGCAGGTATCAGGGTTGAAGAAGCGCTCCTCGCTGATCACGTCGTAGCTGCCGTCCGGATAGGTTGTGCGGCTGTCGTTGCGGGCCATGACGGTGCCGTCGGGGGCGACGTCGATCTCGTAGTCGTGATAGACGGTGGTGGTGCCGTCGGGATACTTCACCTCGTAGCTGTCGCGGCAGGCGGGAGGGGCTCCCGGCACGTCGCACTCGCGGGAGCGGCGGGCCTGGACGGAGCGGCCGTCGGGAAGGGTGGCCTGCATCCACTCGTTTTCCGGAGCACCGGCGAGATCCCTCCAGGGTTCGCGGGGATTGGACAGGCTCATGGTGGCGTCGCTTCCACCTCCGGTCCGGTCACCGCCCGGTCGGCCGGAGCCGGCGGCCTCGCCATTGACGAGGGTCTCGGCCGCCTCGAGGGCGCCCTCGGCATCGCCGCGGGAAATGAGGACCTCGTGATTGCGGAGGGCTTCGGCGGCGGCCGCGCGCTCCTCGGCGGAGGCGGTCTCGTCGTCGCGGATGGCACGCAGCTCATCGAGCCGCTGGAGCATGGTGCGAAGACTGCGGGCGCCGGTGCGGCCGGTCACCTCGTCATACTCGTCAACGAGGACCCAGAACTCCTTCTCCACCTCGGCAAAATCGGCATCGATCGCGTCATAGGAAGTGCGGAACTGGTCCCGCACCTTGCGCACGTCATAAAAGAGGCTGCGCGAGAGCTTCTCGATGTGCTGGGGATGAAAGGAGAGCACCGCCTCGGCGCGGGAGAGATCCTCGTCGGCTCGAAAAATCGTGAGCAAGGCGGTCTCGACCAGCGATGCCTTGACGCGGTTGACGGAGCGGTCGATCTCCTTGCGCGCTTCCCTCAGATGGGCTTGAGCCAGGCGCTGCTCCTCGTCCAGGTCGTTCCTGGAAAAGGTGTCCTGCGCGCCGAGAGGAAGCGAAGCAATCAGAAGCAACGGGAGGAGAGCACGAGACAACATCATAACGAGCCTTTCGTGGGAGGGTAACGACGACTTTGCCGTTGCCATGAAGGTTATCAACGTCAAAACCGGCTCGTGTAGGGCGAACCTCTCACCCCCCTCGTATGGAGACGGCTCAAACTGATCCGCAAAGCGCCGCCATTATCGACTGGTATTGGGAGCACGGCCATCAACGCACCGGCAAATACACCCTGCGCTCGGCCGATTGGCTGGACCGGCTCTATGCGATCGAAAAGTCGCGCCGCACCCTGCGCTGCGCGGAAGCCGTGAAGCGCCCGTCGGCGGCCGTCTGGGGTCCCTCTCAGACCGGCAAATCGACCTCCGTTTCGCGCTATATCGACGCCAATGTGCAGATTGCAGGAGACCCCGCGACAGATGGCTCGGAGGGTGGGCTGCACTGGCCCGGCGGCCGGCCGGCGTATTTTCTTTTCCCCTACGCCTGCAAGGAGTCCTTTCACCCCGACAGCATCGTCCTGAATCCCTTCAACTCGGGACTCGATGCCTCGGCCTGCCTGAGCCGCTTTACCCTCGGCTCGCGCGAAAAGGGCGGCCGCCGTTTCCATTTCCCGGACCCGCGCTATCCGGTGCGCATCCAGCTCGTGAAGCCGGTCGACCTCTGGATGTCGGTTGCTCGCGGCTACGACAGTCAGTGTCTCGGGCCGGTACGCGGAGGCGAACGCCGTCCTCCCACGGTGTGGACGCGCGATCGCCTCGAGAGGGTCCTCGACAAGCATGCCACCGCTCCGGTGCCGCGCGAGCAGCCGGTGAGCCGCGCGGCGTATGAGCATCTTCACGACTTTTGCGATCTCGTGGAGGACCTCATCTTCGCCGGGCTGCCGCGCTTCCGCGAGCTCGGCGGGGAGGAGGGCGGCTGGACGAGCTTTCGCTACTACATCCTTGGCGAAGCCCATCGCGAGGGACCGCGCAACGCCCTCCTCGCCTCGCTCGAGAACGCCGAGGCCTTCACCGCCGAGGTGCTCTGGGACAGCTTCGCGGTGCTCACGCGCTACTTCAAAGAGATGAGCGCACGACTCGCCGAGCTGACCGACCGATGGGGTGACCAGCCGGTCTTCTGCAGCCTCGAGGTGGCCTCCCTCTTTCTCGACATGGAGACCATGCTCAACTACCTCAAGCCGCGTCCCACGACGCTGGCAGCGGGCGACGAGAAGCAGCGCAAGATCGCGATGGCCCACCGTGTCGTGCCGCAGGTCGGCTGGAAGGAGCATGACGGCTGCGTCTTCGTCGGGGCGGAGGAACGCTTCCACCGCAAGCTTTTCACCACGCCGGAGTCCTTTGGTGTGCTGCAGGGCCTGGTCTGGGAGCTGACCGTGCCGCTGAACCCCGACCACCTCGAAGACACTCCCTTCAAGGGCTTTCTCGAGGTCGCCGACTACCTCGACTTCCCCGGGGTCGAGCGCGGTGCGTCGACCTCCGAAGAGTCAAAGATCGACCTCGAAGTGATGACCGAGATGCGCCGACGAGAGCAGACCCTGCCGCCCGACGACGCCGGCGAAGGTGCCCTGCGGAGCTGCCCGCTGAGGTTTTTCACGAGCATCCTGAAGCGGGGGAAGACCTCCTCGATCGTGCAGACCTACGCCAAGCAGCTCACGATCGACGCCTTCAACATTTTCCAGGACATGGACGGGGACAAGCCGAACGGTGACCAGCTCATCACCGGGGTGCGCTCGTGGTGGCGCAGTTGCGCGCCCGCCTACTACGCCTCGCGCACCGGCCCGAGTCCCCTCCCGCTCAACCTCGTCCTCCTCTGGTGGGCCAAGTTCATCAACGAGGGGCACACCCTTCAGGACCGACAGGTGGTCTGGAAGGCGCTCGGTGAGATCGCCGATCCGGAGATCGCGACGACCTTCACGATGAACTACTACGGCATCCGCCCCCGCGGGCACCTCTTCGCCGAAAAGGCCGAGGAGTTGCCCCGCATCGTCGAGCGGATCAAGTCCGAGTCGGCCTTTCGCAAGCAGTTCCGCCAAGCGGTCAGCCGCGCTTCCTTCGACGCCATGGTGCGCGACCGCGAGACCGGCGGGACGGACTTTTTCTTCACCCAGTTGCGGAAGCAGCTCGAGAGCGGTTCGGCGGAGAATCGCGCCCTCCTTCTCGAGGACAAACGCCGCGAGGCGCTCCAGGCCTTTCGCGAACTGCTCGCCCACCCGGACCTCATCCCGCACCCGCGACCGAAGGACACGCGCCAGGAGCAGCTCGAGGCCTTTCGCGAACGTTTCCTCGAGCGGCTCGCGGGGAAAAGAGAGGACGTCGTGCGGCGCATGAACTGGACCCTGCGCATGGTCCTCAACGTCAACGCGACCGACCTCTACCCGGTCGGCCGCGCGCCCGGCAGCCTGAAGATCGAGGACGTGCGGGAGCAGTTCGAACGATGGTCGAGCCAGCAACTCGAGCGACACCGTGAGTGGACGACGGCCGCCGACGGGCCCGACCTTGCCCTCATCGGGCTCGGCGCACTGGACGACTACCGCGCCTTTCTCGAGGCGATGGTGCAGAGCATGGAGGCGGATCTGCCCGAGATCACGGCGTGGTTGCGCAAGCTCCTGCAGTACCTTTCGAACCTCGGGGACAGTTCGACCGACGTGCGCCGCTTCCTCGCCATCCGCATGGGCAATGCCCTCATTTACGGTCCCCGCGGTCCGACCGTGGCGCTGAGCGACCCGGCCGAGGAGTGGGACCTCGAGGACACCGAGGGGCCGGCCCGCGAGCCTGTCGGGGAGGAGTGCCTCGCCTACCGCTCCTTTCTCGAGCCCTTCCTCGGCCCTGAAGGGCACCTTGGCTACCTCGCCCAGCGCCAGATCCGGGCCGTCCTGCGACCCGACCAACCGGGTGACGGGTCGATCGTCGAGCTGGCGCGGGCGAGCGGCCTCGTGCCCGAACTCGTCGCCGGGCAGGAAGGAGATCCGGCATGATCAAGCTCAAGGTCTATCCCAACACCGGGCACCAGTTTTTCGAGGTACCGCTGCGCGAACTCCTCCCGAAGAAGTCGCCCGACTGGCTCGAGGACTTCGCCTGGGCCAACCGCGGCCCGTGGCAGACCTGGGACGCCTACGCCAAGTGGGTGCGCTACCAGTATGACACCGTCGACGGCGAGCCCACCCTCAAGCTCGCGATCGAGACCAACCTCGGCCTCGCCTCCCGCGGCCACCTCTTCGACATCGGCGACGAGGTCGTCGAGGACCCACCGGAGGAGGACGAGATCATCCTCCCCTATGCCGCCACCGACGAGGCGCAGATCGAGGAGGAGTATGGCGCCGACCGCGTCATGCCGCTCAATTATCTGCCGAACAAGGACGGGCGCGACATCGAGGTGCCGCTCGCCGTCTACTGGCCGCGCGGAGCGGGGAGCGACCCCATCGATGTCGACCTCATCGTCGATCTGGGCAACTCCCGCACCGTCGCCCTCCTCCTCGAAAACGCCGGCCCGGAGAACAACCGCCTGCCCTTCGGCCGACGCGTGCGCATCCTCCGCTTCATCCCCCGCGGCACGCCCTACAAGCAGCCCGAGGCCAATATCGCCGGGACCAACCTGGAGGACGACTGCGCCATCATCGACTCCTGGCTCATCCTCCACCGCACGCTCTTTGCCGCCTCCGAGCCGCCCGCCAGCGAGGACAAGATCGTCGACCTCTGGGAGGGCTACTTCGATCCCCAGGAGCAGAAGCGCCTCTTTCGCAACAAGCGCTATCTTCCCCACGCCTTTGTCGAGCTCTCCCCCGCCCTCATCGGCGGCGGCAAATCGCCCTACGGCGCGGCCAAGATCCTCTCCAGCGTCTCCCTCGACCACGACGCGCGCTTCTCCCTCAGCTCGCCCAAGCGCTACGTCTGGGATGACCAGCCCCAGGGTGTGAACGGCGGCACCGTCTGGAAGCAGATCCCCAACGACACCGACGCGCCGCCCCCCGACTTCTTCGACGACCTCGGCGGCCTCGTGCGCTTCTTCATGGACCCGGGGGGCATCGACTGGGACATCGACCATCCGATCGACGAGGACGACTTCCGCGGCATGCCCTTCCTCAGTGCGCGACCGCATTATCCCCGGCGCGACGCCATCTGCTGGTTTGCCCTCTCCGTCATCGAGCAGGCCTATCGCCAGATCAATGCCCTCGGCTACCTCCAGAGCACCGGCCGCGAGAGCCTCCCCCGCCGCCTGCGCAACATCCGCGTGACCTACCCGGCGGGCTGGACCGACGAGGAGCGCAGCCGCTACCTCGCGCAGTGGCAGCGCGCGATCAATCTTTTCACCCTCACCCGCTTCCCCGACCACCAGCCGATCATCGTGGACGGGATGTACACCGGGGGCGATCGTCCCGTCCTGGCCAACCCGCAGCTCGACGAGGCGGTCTGCTCGCAGCTGCCGATCCTCTACGCCGACATCAAGTCGCTCTTCGCCGACGCCGAGGGCTGGTTTGAGCTCATGGGCTTCGAGGGGCGCACGACGGTGATGAACGTCGACATCGGCGGCGGTACGACCGACCTCGCGATCATCGAGTACTCCAACGCCGGCGACGAGGTCGACACCTCCGCCCGCCAGCAGATGCTCGGCAGCCGCACCCACGCCTCGATCCAGCCGCGCCTCCTCTTCCGCGACGGCAACAAGGTCGCCGGCGACATGCTGGTGAAGCGCATCATCGAGCAGGTCCTCCTTCCCGCCTGGATGGAAGCGGCCGGCACCGAGCCCTATGAAAACGCTCCGGGCGCGCGCGAGTGGGTCCTGCGCCTCTTCACCGCCCCGGCGCACAACGAGTTTTCCAACGTCGACCCGAAGGCCTCGCAGAAGCTCATGCGGGTCATCCGCCTCGCCTTCATTCCGATCGTCAACGAGTGGCTTCGCCGCCTCGGAGAAAACAGTTCCTCCTGGGAACCGCTGAAGGTGGCCGACTTCGCCGACCCCACGACGGTCAACGACCTCAACGCCCTCGTCGACAAGGTCGTGCGCCGCAAGACGATGCACGGCGACCGCTGGCGCGGGAAGGCCTTCCCCCTCGAAGACATTAGCCTGAAATGCGACAAGGTCGTCCTCGAGCGGTGCATCGACGAGGTCTTCGGGGCGATGTTCGACTCCCTCGCGAAGCTCGCCGGGCGCTTCCAGTGCCAGATGGTGATCATCTCGGGCAAGCCCTCGGAGCTGCCCCGCGTGCGCGACCTCATCGTGCGCGCCTTTCCCCTCCCGCCCCAGCGCATCGTGCCGATGAAGCACTTCCCGGCCGGGAGCTGGTATCCCTTCTCCTCTTTCGACGGGGGCAAGATCCAGGACGCGAAGACCTGCACGGTGGTCGGTGCGGCCCTCTTCCAGGATATCTGCAACGGCGGGCTCGAAGGGTTCTCCATCCGCGAGGAGGCGAAGCTCGGGCTCTCCCGCCGCTACTACTGGGGGCTCATTTCGCGCACCGCCATGCCGGAGGAGTTCTACACAGCCGCAACCTGCTCTTCAGCCCGCGCGACTATCCGGCCGCCACGCCCAGTTCGCGGCTCCTCAAGACCGAGCGCACGTTCCCCATGTTTCCCCTCAACAGTCGGATCGGGCGCCAGATCATCCGCATCACCGACACCGCGCCCGATCCCGTCTACCGCCTCTCCTGGCGCCCGGCGGGCATGCCGCCGAGCAACGAGGCCTACGCCAAGGTCACCCTCCGCTGGGTGAGCGAGGTAGAACGGGGCGAACGGCTCGAACTCGTGAAGGTGGAAACCATCGCGGAATACCCCTTTGTCGAGCCGGCCGATGTCTCGCTGGAGCTCAACACGATGCTCGAAGACAGCTTCTGGCTCGACGAGCCGGAACTCGACCTGACTCACCTGCGCAAGGGCGCGCCCTGACCGGAGACGGCCCATGTCGAGCGCATCCCCGGACCTCGCCCTGCTCCTCGGCCCCCGCTTCGACTCTGAAGAGGAGGCCGCCCGCTGGATCGAGCCGCTCCTCGCCGAGGGTGCTCCGGAAGCCGCGCACACGGCCTTTCGCGACGCTCTTCTCGCATGGTTCAGGCGCCTCCAGCGCACCGGCGCGGCGGCCGAACCCGAGTCCTTTGCCCAGGAATCGAGCGAGCTGAGCGCGTGCCTCCTCGACTGGTTGGAGGCCGACGGACTGGAGGCGGACGAGGACCGCTACCTCGAAGCCGTGCGCACTTGGAGCGCACTCCTCAACGGGCTCCTCATCGAGCACGGCCTGCCCCTGCGCTTTCGTCGCGTCCTCCCCCAGCAGCGCTTTGACCACGACCGTATGGAGAGCGTCGCCTCCCATTCCGGTCATCACCTACGCATCGCGCGCCCTCTCGCCTGGATCGTCTGCGAGGACACCGAGGACGGCAGCCGCATCCTCCGCCGAGCCCGCGTCACCACCACTTAGCCTCGTCCCCAACGCCCATGGAACCGTCCGACTCCGCCCCCGGCTTTCCCTACACGCGCGAGCTGCGCAAGCCCTACTTTCTTCTCCGCACGGCCGATGGGCTGGGCAATTTTTTCAAGCGCGAGATCCACAAGGCCCTCTTTGGGCGCAGCGACCCGCTGACGCGCTTCCTCGCGCCCGCCCGGCTCGACACCGTCGCCCGCCCGCCGCGCCTGGAGTATAGCCTCACCGGCATCGACACCTCCACCCTCCAGCCCCTCGACTACCTCTCGCAGGGCGAACTGGAGGCCTTCCGGGCGGCCGCCGAGGTCTTTTACGAAAAAGCCCTTCCCGGGGCTGAACGGGTGACCCCCTTCGAGCGCGAGCTGCGCCAGTCCTTCCGCCTCCCCGATCCGGACGTCGAACCCGATGCCTACTGGACCTACGGCCCGCCCGAGGACCGGCGCCTCCTCATCGTGTGGGGCTGCGAATACCAGCCCGAAACCTCGCTTCCCCTCATGCCGGCGGCCTTTGCCTCGGGACCGACGATTCTGGACCGACTGAAGGCGCGCCTCATGCCTTGGAAGGGCATGCAGGAGCGTGCCCTCGCCCTCCTCGAGGCCGGCGACGAGCCCCTCCGGCAGTTCATCGGGCGCCCCCGGCGCGGTCCCAAGGGGGACCTCAAATCCATCCTTCTCGGCGGCAAGACCATCCCCCTCGAGGCCTGCAAGCCGGCCACATACGTCGCGCCCAAGCTCGTCCGCGAGTTCGACGAGGCGGCCCACGCCTTCTACGGCAGGGCCGGGGCCGACGACATCCCAGCCTTCGAGCGGGAGCTGCGCCTTGCCTTCCGCGTGCCCCACCCGCACGCGTGCGCTTCGGCCTGGTACCTCACCCAGCACAAGGACGCCGCCGGCCTCATCGTCCTGCTCGATGGCGACGAGCCGCGCGAACAGACCGTGCCCGCCACGGCCGTCGAGGAGATTGACTTCCCCCCCGCGGAGGAAGACGCCCAGGGCCGCAGCGTCGTGCCCGAGAACGCCGTCGAACTGCTCCTCCAGCGCAAACAGCCATGGATCTGGAAAGCCGTCGCGGGTGCCGCCGTCGCCCTCCTTCTCCTGGCTGCCGGCCTGCGCCTCGTCTTCCCCCCCGACACCACCGCGCCGACTTTCGAGGACGTCGAGATCACGCCCGATCCGCGCACGATCGAAGTCGCCTTCAGCGAGCCGATCGACCCTGCCTCGCTCGTCTCCGCGGAGGAGGCCGCTTGGCGCGCGGCGGACAACCGCGACGAACTCGCCGCCCCGATCCGCCGCTTCACGCTGCGCAACCAACAGGGCATGGTGATCGAAATCGCCGACCACGCGATCGATCCCGCAGACCCCTCCCGCGTCGTCCTCACCGTCCCGGAGATGCCCGACGACTCCAACTACCGCCTCGAGGTCGACGGCGTGACCGACCTCGCCGGCAACCCCCTCGAAGAGGGCGCGCGGGCCTCCTTCACCTTCCGCGATCGCACCCCCCCGCACCTCGTTGAAGTCTCGGGCGACGCGAGCGACTCGCAGGTCGTCATCATGGTCTTCGACGAACCGCTCCATGAGCCCGACGCGACCCGCACGGACAACTACGAGATCGACGGCTTTGTCTTTCGCGAGGCCATCCTCGATGCCGACGGGCGCACGGTCTACCTCCGGGCGACCAATCCCTTCCAAGACCGCGAGCGCTACGAACTGCGCGTGCGCGGCGTGAGCGACCGCTCCACCCTGCGCAATACCATCCGCGACTGGTCGAGCCAGTCCTTTGTCTACGCCGACACCATTCCCCCGGCCGTGGAGGAAGTCGCGGCCAACGACGACCAGGTGACCGTGGCGGTGACCTTCCGCGAAGTGGTCGAGGAACTCTCCGCCGAGACGCGGGGGAACTACATCATCCGCGGGCCCGAGGGCAATGTCGTCGAAGTGCGCGCGGCGGACCTTCAGCCCGATCAGCGTCGCGTCCTTCTACGCACCGAGCCCCTCGAAGGCCGCACGCCCTATACCCTCTCCGTGCAGGACGTCGTCGACGCCGCCGGCAACCCGACCGACCCCGCCGTGCGCACCGAGTTCGCCTTCACCGGGGAGGCCGACGACACCCCGCCCTTCGTCGCCGCCACCCGCGCCCTCGGCGACCGCCGCACCATTCTCGTCACCCTCAACGAACTCGTCGACCGAGCCCAGATCGAGGACCCCACCAACTGGTCGATCGATGCCTCCAACCTCGGCATCGAGTCCGTCACCCTTCGCCGCGGCACCGACAAGGAATACGCCGTGCGCCTCGCCAACCCCATGCCCGAAGACGGCCAGGACGACTACCAACTGACCATCGGCACGCTCACCGACCTCGTCGGCAACGAGGTCAACAACGCCACCACCCGCCGCTTCCCGCCGCCCGGCATCCGCGTCCTGAACCAGGTCTACGTCAACGTCGCCTCCATCCTCGTCCTCGACGAGGGGGCCGGGCTCGAAGTGGCCTTCACCGAGCCCATCGCCGACGGCTCCGTCGCGCCCGACAACTTCGAAATCTCGCCCGCCGTGCCCATCGTGCAGACAAGCAAGAAGCCGGAGAGCGAGGACGTCGTCATCCTCCGCTTTGCCGCTCCCCTCGAGCCCGGCACCTACCAGCTCAGGGCCCGTCGTCTCGCCCTCATGACCCGACCCGACCTCGTCACCCGCCAGGTCCCCCCCGAGGTCTTCACGATCGGCGAGTAGGTGGGCCAAGGATCGGCCGCTGCCCTTCGACCGCTCCACCGCCTTCTTGAGCGCCGCCGGACCGCCGGAGGCAGAACCGCCGGAGGCGGGCCCTCCAGAGACGCGTGTTTTCCAGGGTCACCCGTCCTGCAGGGATCGCCTTTTTTCCGAAGTCACCCATCCTGGAGGACCGGCTCCGGCGGTCCTCGCGACCGGTCGGAAAACCGTCGCCGCCGCGACCGCGGCGAAAAGAAAGGCGTATCCGCTAAACGGATACGCCTTTCGAATCGGGTAATCTGGCCTCGGAGCCAACAAGCGAAGAGGGCGCGCACGCCCGGGCTCAGCTCAGCCCCGCGTCAGCTTGGACCACTCCACGCCCTTCATCGAGCCGGTGCGAAGGAACTGCTGGTGCATGGCGAAGGCGCGATCGAGGGTCTGGGGGGTGTGCCCGCCGACGAAGTCGCGGCTGTAGCCGGTGAGGAGGTCGCGGAAGTCGGGGTGGGCGCAGTTCTGGATGATCTCGCGGGCGCGCTCCATCGGGTCCTTCCCGCGGAGGTCGGCCACGCCCTGCTCGGTGACGATGACCTGCACGCTGTGCTCGCTGTGGTCGAGGTGGCTGCAGAGCGGCACGATGGGGCTGATGTCGCCCCGCTTGGCCAGGCTCGGGCAGGTGAAGATGGAGATGTAGCCGTTGCGCGTGAAGTCACCGGAGCCACCGATCCCATTCATGAGGTCGTTGCCCATGATGTGCGTCGAGTTGACGTTGCCGAAGATGTCGACCTCGATGGCGGTGTTGATCGTGATGATGCCGAGGCGGCGCACGATCTCGGGGTTGTTCGAAATCTCCTGCGGGCGGAGGACGAGGCGGCGCTTGAAGAAGTCCCAGTTCTCGTAGATGCGGTCGAGGATCTTGGGGGCGACGGTGAGAGAGGTGCCGCTGGCAAAGGCGAGGCGGCCGCGCTCCATGAGGTCGATTACGCTGTCCTGGATGACCTCGCTGTAC
>JBKHAU010000020.1:0-12160 GCA_046542725.1 Opitutales bacterium | reverse complement strand
GGGCGGAGGAGTCGCTCATGCCTTCGCCTCCCCTGGCTCGGCGTGCAGTTCGGCGAGGATGTCCTCGAGCGAGGGGCGCTGCACCTCGAAGCCGCAGACGAGGAAGCCGGCTTGCACGATGGCGCGCAGGAGTGCAGCCGCGTCGGCCTCCTCGCCGGTGAAGTCGAAGCGCAGCCGCTCACCCTCGTGAGCGAGGGCGGCGACCGCCGGTTGGCTCTCGAGCCAGCGCGCGAGAGGGGCAGCCTCCCCCGCCAGCCGGACGCGCACCGGACGAGCCGCCGCCTGGCGAAAGCTCCGGCTGATCTCCTCGACCGAGCCACAGGCGCGCAGGTGTCCCTTGTGCATGATCGCGACGTGCGTGCACATATCCGCCAACTCGGAGAGAATGTGGGAGGAGACGAGCACCGCGCGGCCTTCCGCCGACTGGGCCTTGAGAATGTCGCGCAGGTCGCGCCGGGCGATCGGGTCCATCCCGCTCGCGGGCTCGTCGAGAAGGAGAAAGTCGGGCTCGTGGAGGAGTGTCTTGGCGAGGACGAGGCGCTGGGTCATGCCGCGCGAGAGTTCCCGCGCTCGCCCCTTGCGGCTGGCCTCGAGGCCGACCGCGCGAAGGGCGCGATCGAGGCGGAAGGCGCGGTCACGATCGGGCATGCCGTAGGCGCGGTCATAGACTTCGAGGAACTCGCCGACGCGCAGATCGGGATTCACCGGGGCGAGGTCGGGCATGTAGCCGATGCAGGCCCGCGCCGCCGCCGGTGCCTCGAAGATGTCGTGTCCGCAGACCCGCACGTCTCCGTGGGTGGGATCGAGGAGCGTCGCGAGGACGCGAATGGTGCTCGTCTTGCCGGCACCGTTGGGCCCCACCAGGCCCATGATCTGCCCCGCCTCGAGGCGCAGGGAAAGACCGTGGACAGCGGTGAGCGCCCCGTAGTCGACCCGCAAATCGCGGGCCTCGAGGATCGGAGATTCAGCCATGCGGGAGAGAGTTCATGCGCGTTGGGCTTCGCCCGCAACCGCGCACCGGTTACACCGCCAGGGCGTCTTTTTGCGGTGCCTTGAACGGCTCACCGGAAAGGGGAGGATCGAGCAACTCGAGGACCTCGCCCGCCAGCCAGTCGCCATGCACGGGGCCGAGGCGCACGCGGGCACGCCGGTTGCGCAGGCTCGTCCCATCGGGAGTATCGGCCACGACACGCAGATAGTTGTCGGTGTAGCCGGGCCAGAGCCCCTCGCGTGGATCCTCGAAGAGGACCTCACGGACAGTGCCGCGGGCGCTCTCCATCGTCTCGTGCCGCCGCATCGCACTGAGCCGGCGAAGGCGGGCACAACGGCGCTGCCGCTCCTCCACCGGGACGGCGGGCCAATCCCCGCTCGCACTGCGCCGCACCGCCAGCGTGCCCTCGCGCTCGGAGTAGGGAAAGACATGGGCGTAGTGGAAAGGTTGCGACAGGAAGAAGTCGCAGGTCTGCGCAAAGGCCGCCTCCGTTTCCCCCGGAAAGCCGACCATGATATCGGTTCCCAGGCCGAGGTCCGGCACCTGGCGGACCGCCTCGGCGACGAAGTCTCGGTAGTCGGCGAGGGAATATTTGCGCCGCATGGCAGCGAGTGTCGCATCGCTTCCGGCCTGCAGGGGAAGGTGGAGATAGGGCAGCAGGGCGTGGGCGGGATCGGCCATGCGGGCCAAAAGGGCGGACGGCACCGTGGTGGGCTCGATCGAGGAAATGCGCACGCGGGAGATGCCGGGGACGGCGTCGAGCGCGTCGACGAGGGCAACGAGCTCCCGGCCTTCGCTCGCGTAGGTCCCGATGTTCACCCCCGTGAGGATCAGTTCCCGCACCCCGCGGTCGGCCAGCTGCCGGGCTTCGGCGAGCGTGTCGGTCCACGCGCGGGAACGGGCGCGCCCTCGCGCGAAGGGAATGATGCAGAAACTGCAGACGAAGTCGCAGCCGTCCTGCACCTTGAGGTTGGCGCGGTAGGGAAAAGGCGCCTCGCCGACCGCATGGACGGCGAAATCACGCCCGTCGATACGGTCCCGGAGAATGACGGGGGCCGGGTTCTTTCCCTCCCCAACGTAGTCGAGCACACTCAGCTTTTCCTGATTGCCGATGATGAGGTCCACCCCGGGGATGGCCGCGATCGCCGCGGTGCCCATCTGCGCATAGCAGCCGATCACCGCGGTGAAGGCCGTGGGATTGCGCCGGACAAATTGGCGAATCGCCTTGCGGCACTTGGCATCGGCTTCGCGGGTCACCGTGCAGGTGTGGAGGATGCCCAGCTCCGCTTCCTCGCCAAACGGCACGAGTTGGTAGCCCGCCTGCTCGAGGCGGTCGGTGAGGAGCTTCGACTCGGCCTGGTTGAGTCGGCAGCCGAGAGTGTGGAGACTGGCCCGCTTCATCGCTGGAGAGGGAATACGGCCGTGCCCGCCGGCCCAAGGGTTAACTCAGAAGGACAGCACCTCAGGCCTCGCGCAACTTGGCAATCTCGGCCTCGAAGGCTTTGATCGTCTCGTTGTAAAGGTCCTGCATCTCGGCGGAGAGCATCGTCAGCTCCGCGGTGCGTCCGTCGCCGGCGGCGAGTTCCATTGCCTTGGCGAGTTTGGAGAGACGCAGCCCACCGAGGTTGGCACTGCTGCCGGAAATGGCATGAGCCGGACGCGCCGCTTCCTCCCCTGCCCCGTGGGTGATGGCCGTGCGCATCGCCTCCACTTGAGGTCCAGCCTCGGTGCGAAAGAGATCGAGCAGTTCCTCGATGAGATCGGCGGCGCCGTCCTCCCCAGCCTCGATCAACATGGAGAGTTGTTCGTCATCGGTGATCGGCAGCTTCCTGATCTCGTCTATGTCCATGGGATTCCTGCTAGGCTGAAAAGCTGCGACTCTGCGCCGGGAGGGCTCGCTCTGCCAAGCCGAAAACTGGGCGCATATCGGGCCACCGGCCATCGTCCGATTCCCGACGCCTCTTCAAATGCCGGAGTGTTGCTCAGCTTCATCGACCTCGATCTCGACCGGCATGTCGGGATCTTCGCTCAGCTCGAGGTCGATCTCACCGGTGGTTTCGAGGAGCTTCTCAATGAGGGCCTTGGCCCGCGGGTCGAGGTCACTGGCCGAAAGGTCGGCGGGGACCGCCCCGTCGTAGATCACGGCCCCGTCGGGAGTGGTCACGAGGACCATGCGCTGGTCGTCCTCGAAAGACAGGGCGACGCGGCCGGTTTCATCGGAGAAGACGACGTGGGTGCCGCCCATATGCACGATCGACTCGCGCGGCCCGGCTTCGGCGGAACGAAAGATGATCGTGCGCAGTTGCTCGAGGCTTTGCACCCCTTCGAGTTGCTTCAGTTCCTCGAGGTCGAGGCGCCGAAGGCGGCTCTCGAGTTCACCGAGATTCGACTTGAGGTCAGTCAGGTCGATGTCGATGTCGTTCGCCCCGTCGGTGACGATGCGGATGTGCCCGGGGAGGTGATCGGTGATGATGGCCGTGGTTTGCTCGTCGGAATAGACCACGCGCTCTTCCACCCGGCCCGGAGCCGGCGGGGCGGGCGGCCTCGGGCTGAGTTCCCCCACTCCATCCACAGCAGGGGCGGGGGGAGGCGCCGGCGGAGGCGGCACGGGCCAACGCCCACCGCGCTGTTCGCGCTCCTCGATGGTGAGCTCGACCTCGACCTCCCCACCCTTGCGGAGCACCGTGACGGGCACCACGTCGCCAGCCGCGTGCAAGTCGACAAGGGTCGAGAACTGGCTGAAGTTCACAATGAGCTGATCGTCGAAGCGGTAGAGAATGTCGTCCTCCTGCAAGCCTGCCCTCATCGCCGGGCTGTCCTTATGAATCTTGACGAGGAGCAGCCCGACGCCGTCGGGCAGATCAATGTAACGGCGCAGGGCGCGCGGGACCGCCTCGATCGTGACGCCGATATACGGCTCCGGACCGCGGGTGGTCGAGCGCTCCTCGTTGCGCCAGGTCCAGGACCATTCGCGCGCGGCCTCACGGGCGATCTCCTGCGCCTCGCGGGCGGCCTCGCGGGCGGCCTCGACGGCGACGCGGATGTCCTCCCTGGTCTCCTCCTCGAGGGCGTGGAGGGGGGTGGAGAGTAGACTGGCAGCCAGCAAAAAAGGAAAAAGGGTGGGCGTTTTCATGGTATCCAGGTGTGACGGTGGGTGGGCAGTTCTCAGACAAAGGCCGAGCCGAAGGCGGCTAAAAGGTATGAACGGGGACGAGCACGAGCTCCTCGCGCGGGGTGGAGACCTCGAAGCGGGAGCCGTCGTTGGGATCCTCCCAGACGATCGTATCGACAAATTGAAAGCGGTAGCGGCGGGCGGAGAGTCCGCCGTCGAGGGTGACGAGGCCTTCGTCGATGCGGTGCTTGAGCGTGTTGCGCGCCTTCACCGCGCGGAAGCGCGGCTCCGCTTCCACCGCGAGCGCGGCCTCGCCGGAGGAGGGGGCAGCAAGGCCCGGCGCCCCGTTCGCGGAAGCGGTGTCCTCGGGAAGTGGTTCGAAGGGCCGCCAGAGATAGACCGCGAGGGCGAGGGCCAGCCCCGCCGCGATCGCGAGCCAATGCCCGTGACGCCGCAAGCGCTGCTTCCAGGCCAAGGTGTCGGCCGGCGCGGCAGGGCGCGGGCGATCGCCCGCGCGCTCGTCGACGAGGGTCTCGAGGCGGGCCCGCAGACGGGCGCTGGGAGGCCCCGGACGCAGGGCCCGGAGCTCTTCCTCGAAGGCGTTCAGTTCTTCGTCGGTCACAGCGGTGAAGGGGACAGCTGTTGTTTCAAGGCCTGCAGCGCGTAGCGATAGCGCGAGGCCGCGGTATGGGGCGAGATGCCCACCGTCTCGCCGATCTGGGCAAAGGTGAGTTCGCCCCAGATCTTGAGGATGAGGACCTCCTGCTGCGGCTCGGGCAGCCTGCGGAGCGCCTCCTCGACGAGGTGCGCGCGCTCGCGCGCCTCCACCCCCTCGTCAAAGAAGGCGATGGGCTCGTCCGCCGCCACGCGCTCCTCGCGGACACGACGTCGCTCGCGTCGGCGGGCGTGGTCGATGGCCGTGCGACGAAGCGCGGTGTAGACGAGCGGCAGGTCGGGAGGGCCGTTGCGACCCGCCTCGCAGAGGCGGGCGAGCGTTTCCTGCAGAACGTCTTCGGCATCGGCTTCACGACGGGTCTGTTGACGGGCAAAGAGCATGAGGCGGGAACCATGCGTATCGAACCAGGCTTTCCAGTCAGTCTGCACTACGTTGAGAGGCTAGCGCGGGGGCGTTTCACCGGGAGTTGTCCGGGTAAGCGCCACCGGCGCGGGGTTTTGTCTACGCTTTGCCGATTTTTTTCTCCGCCGGCCGCCGCCATCGCCTCGCGCGGGCCCCTGCGGCGGGGCGCAGAAGGGGCGCATGGACGGGCTTTGCACTCCCACACAGAGCCGCCAAGGGGGAGAATTCGGAAAGCGGGAACGTGCGACCGCAGGAAGGCATGCGATCGATCGCCCCCCCTCGCGTTGTCGCCATTGCGCGCCATTGACAGCCATATCGGGCACCGTAACGTGCGCCCCTTGGGGGTTGGATTTCAATCTCCAAAACAAGCTTCGCGCACACTTTCGGGAGCCCCTCGGCAGGGTTGTCGGGAGACCGTTGCGCGGCCCCGTGGCACCCAACCCTCGTTCCTTCCGCATGTCCCTTTTTGAGACCATCCCGCTCGCTCCCCCCGATCCAATCCTGGGCCTTACCGAGACCTTCAAAGCCGATGAGCGCGCGGAGAAGGTCAATCTCGGGGTGGGCGTATTCGTGGATGAAAAGGGCCGCACGCCGGTCCTGGCGTGCGTCGCGAACGCCGAACGCCGCCTCGCCGAGGCGAGTGCCCCCAAGGCCTATCTGCCCATTCTGGGAACGCCTGGCTTCCAGGCATTGACCCAACAACTGTGCTTCGCCCAGAGCCGTCCGGCGCATCTCGTGACGGCGCAAACCCCCGGCGGCACGGGGGGACTGCGAGTCGCCGCAGACCTGCTCGCGCGGAGCTTCCCGAAGGCCTCCGTCTGGCTCTCCCGCCCGACCTGGGTGAACCATCAGGGGGTCTTTGCGGCGGCGGGCTTCGGCCTCCAGCACTACCCCTATTTCGACGCCAGCCTGCATGGGGTCGGCCGCGAAGCCTTTTTCGCCGCCCTGCGCGCCGTGCCCGCCGGCGACATCGTGCTCCTCCATGCCTGTTGCCACAATCCGACCGGAGCCGACCTCACGCTCGAGGACTGGGCGCAGGTGGCAACGATCGCAGCCGAAGGCGGCTGGCTTCCCTTTGTCGACTTTGCCTATCAAGGCTTCGGTGATGGGCTTGGAGAAGACGCCGCCGGTGTGCGCCTCCTCGCCGAAGCCGGCTTGTCGATGGTCGTGGCGCAGTCTTTTTCGAAAAACTTCGGCCTCTATCAGGACCGGGTCGGTGCGCTCCATTTCGTCTGCGCTTCCGCGGAGGAGAGAAACCGCCTCGCCAGCCAGCTCAAGGTGGCGATCCGTGTGAACTACTCCAACCCACCGGCCCATGGCGGTGCGATCGTCGCCATGATCCTCGAAGACACCCTTCTCGCAGCCCAGTGGGAGACCGAAGTGGCCGCCATGCGCGACCGCATCAATGGTGTGCGGCGCGACTTCGTCGCGGCCCTCGCCCGTGCGGGAGTGAGCCGCGATTTCGGCTTTCTCACCCGGCAGCGGGGGATGTTTTCCTTTACCGGGATCACTGCCGAGCAGGTTGAGCAGCTGCGCGAGGAGCACGCTGTCTACATCGTCGGGAGCGGCCGGATCAACGTCGCCGGGCTCACTCCCGGCAACCTTCCGCACGTCGTCTCGGCGATCAAGGCGGTGCTCGGCTGAGGGCCCGCGCCAGGACGGGCCAAGGCCCCCCGTTCGCCCCCCTTTCAGTTGACCTCCCGTTCCGGTCTTTTAGAACCCGGAGTGTCGTCGCCTCATGTCGCCCCGCCCTCCCTTCTCCCGTCGATCCTCTCCGGTGGCACCCTGCCTGATCGGACTGGTTTCGCTCCTTCTGATCGCCGCCGGTGCGTCCGCCGCCCCGGCCAAGGTCGCCCTTCTCGTCGCCAATCGCACGGGCGAGGCCTTGGCCGGCGACGTCGCGACCTTCGAGGACTTTCTCACCGCAAGCATCGTGCGGGAGGACTTCCAGGTCATCAGCCCGGAGGTGACGCAGGCGGCGGTCTCGGGCCTGACCGCGCGGGACGCCGCCCCCGATGAACTGGAAGCGGTTTTCGCCGCCTCGACCTCTGCCCTGCGTCTCGCGCAAACCCTCGGCGCCGACTTCCTGCTCCTTGCCACCCTCTCCAGCTACGGCCAGGAGCAGCGCGCGGTGGAGGCCTACGACACCCGCTTTGAGGTGGTGAACACGACGCTCCGTGTGACCTACCGCCTGATCGATGGCGGGACGGGCGCGGCGCTCGTCGTCGACGCCGCGGAGGTCACCGAGTCTCTGCGCCAGACGGCGCACGCCACCGTCTCGAGCACCGATCTGCCCCATCGCCTCCTCAGCCGAGCGTCCTCCTCCCTCGCCGCCAGTCTCCGTGCCCGCGCCCGGCCCGACCGCCGCCCCCCGCCCACCGCGGTGGCGGCGCCAGTGCCGTTTTTTGTCCGCGCGACGATCGAGGGCATGACGGTGCCCGAGGTCATCGTGCAGGCAGACGGGGGAGCGGAAGTGGCCTCGCGGCGTCTTGCCCTCGAGCCCCTTGGCGTCGTCGTGGAAATCGACGGCATCGCGCTCGGCGCCGCCGGCACCGGCACCCCCCTTCTCGCTCCGCCCGGCCTTCACCGCCTTCGCCTTTCGCGCGAGGGTTTCGAGCCCATCGAGCGCATGGTCAACGTCTTCGACGGGCTCCGCCTCAGCTTTGCCCTGCAGATGGACGAGGCCGGCGCCGCGCGCTGGCGTGAGCAGACGGCCTTTCTCCAGAACCTCAAGGCCGGCGCCCAGCTCGATGCGGCCGAGGTCGAGCGCCTGCGCGGCGAGGCCCAGCGCCTGCGCCAGGGCGGGGTCCGCATCCAGGGCGAGACCGAGGAGGCCCTCTCCACCGAGAACACCGACCAGAGTCCTTTTCGCTAAGCCGTGCCGCCCATGACGATCGCCTTTCCTTCGCCCCTGCTTCGCCGCTGGCTCTTCGCCGCGGCCCTCGTCCTGCTCGCCCAGTCCAGTCTTGGGCAGAAAAAGACCCTTGCGATCGGCACCATTCAGGTCAGCCCCGCGGTCTCCGAGCACGCCGGGGCGGAGAACACGCGCCTCTCCCTCGAACGTCTCACCGATGCGCTCGCCGGCCAGCTCAGCAGCGCCTTCCAGGCCACCGGCAAGCTCGATCTCCTCGCCCGCAGTGATGCGGCCGCCCTCTTCGAGGAGGAGGCCTTCAGCGGGCAGACGGTGCAACTGGCGGGGGCCGATTTCCTCCTCGTCGTGACGGTGGACGACTTCCAGGATTTTTCCGAGATGGCCTATTTTCCCGCGCTTGACCAGTCCGCCACCAAGCGCGTGGTGCGTTTTTCCGCAGTCGGCAATCTCTACGACGCCCAGACGACTCGTCTCCTCGAATCGGCAAACTTCCAGATCAGCAATCGCGACGCCCGCCCGGAGCATCGCGACTCTGTCGCCAACGGGCGCCTCTCCGACGCTCTTCTTCTCGCCCTCACGCGCGAGATGGCGGAGGAGATCGCCGTTCACCTCACCGATGTCATCTATCCCGCGCGGGTCGTCGCGCGCACCGGCCCCCAGGTCACGATCAACCGCGGCGAGGGCTCCGGCATCGCCGTCGGACAGGTCTGGGATGTGCTCGCGGAGGGCGAGGACCTGATCGATCCCGACACCGGCGCATCGCTCGGACGGAACGTCTTTCCAGTCGGACAGGTCCGCATCGTGCGCGTCCTCCCGCGCCTCTCCCTGGGTGAGGTGATGGAGGATTTGGGGATCGCGACGGGCGCCCTCCTGCAGCCGGTGTCCCCCGTCGAGCCCTGAGGCGCGCAGGCCTGCGATCCGCCCGACGTTCCGCCGCGATGATGGTCTGCCCTCCTCTCTTGCGCGCACTCCTCGCGGCCGCCGTGGCCTCGCTCTTCGGGGGTTGCGCGAGTTACAATGACCAGACGCTCAACGTCGACATGGCGTATGCCTCCGGCGATGTCACCCGAGCCGCGACGGCGGCCGCGGCCAACGCCAAACGCCAGGACAACTCCGCTTCAGCCGTCCTCTTCCACCTCGAAAACGGCCTGGCGCAGCGTTACCAGGCCGCCTTTGAGCCCAGCTTGGCGGCCTTCGAGCAGGCCGAGGCGCGGGTGGACGAATTTGACGCCGGGGCCCGCCTCCGCCTTGGGCGAGAGACCGGGGCGCTCCTCACCAACCAGGCCCAGCTCCCCTACACCGGGCGCGACTATGACCGGGTGATGATGAACACCTACAAGGCGCTCAACTTCATTGCCCTCGGCAACCATGAGGCGGCCCGCGTCGAACTCAACCGCGCCCTCCAGCGCCAGCGCGATGCGCTCGACGCCAACGCCCGACGCCTCGAGCGCGCAAGGGAGGATGCCGCGCAGGCCCGATCCGGGCAGATCGCGGGAAGCGGGGGCCAGCGCTACGACGTGACGCGTGCCAAGGAGACCCCGACGGTCGCTTCCGCGATGGACCTCGCGACCGCCGGCCTGGACACCCGCATGCGCGCCTATGCCGCCTACGTGAACCCCTTTTCCGTCTTCCTCGATGGGCTCTTTTTCCTCCACACGGCCTATGACGCGTCCGATCTCGAGCGGGCCCGCCTGTCCTTTGAGCGCGTCGCCTCGATGTCCCCGGGAGATGCCATCCACGCCGACCTCGCGCGGGCCGAGGCCGCCGTGCAAGGTGAGCCGCTGCCGCCCATGACCTACGTCATCTTCGAGACCGGTTTTGCTCCGCGGCGCGCGGAGGTCCGCTTCGATCTGCCGCTCTTCCACACCCGCGGTGTGACTTACGTGGGCGCCGCCTTCCCCCAGCTCACCTTCCGCGACCGCTTCGTCAACGTTCTCCAAGTCGAGGCCGGCGATACCCTCCACGGGACGGAACTGGTCGCCGACATGGACGCCGTCGTGGCTCAGGAGTTCCAGAACGAGTGGCCCGCCGTCGTGACCAAGACCCTCACCTCCACCGCCCTCAAGGCCCTCGCCGACTACGCCCTCAACAAGGCCATGGAAGATGAGAGCTGGCAGGCCCAGTTGGCCGTGCGGCTGACCACCGCGCTCGCCGCCGCTTCCACTGTGGGAGCCGACCTGCGCACCTGGAAGGCGCTTCCCAAGCAGTTTCAATATACCTCCTTCCCCACCCCCGCCGATCGAACGCTTCAGCTCACGGCGGGTCTCCAGAATGCCGAGGTCACGCTCGCTGACGGACAGGTCAACCTCATCTTCGTGCGCAGCTTCTCCCCCCAGACTTCGCTCTTCATCGATCAATTCGTCCTCCCATGAAAACGCTCCCACTCTCGTTCCTCGCGGTCGGCCTGACCCTCGGTTTCGCCGGATGCGCCACCTCCGTGAACACCGTCGAACCGGCCGCTCCCCTCGCCCAGCCCAACCGCGTGCAGGACTCCCGCGTCATCACCGACCGCTCCCTCGCCGGTGCGCTCCTCATTGAGGGGGTGAACGAGGCCACCGTTTCCGGGGATCTCCTGCAGGTGCAGGTCAACGTGCGCAACGACCGCCGCAGGCCCCTGACCTTCAACTATCGCTTCGACTGGATCGAACGCGACGGCATGGTCGTGGACCGCGTCGGCGGCTGGCAGGCCACGACCCTGCAGGGCAAGGAACCCGGGGTCCTGAACGGCGTCGCGCCGAACCCGGACGTCGTCGATTTTCGCCTCCACCTCCTCGAGTCCAACTAAAGAAAACCTCCTTTCATCCGAGCAACCATGCACCTCCGCCGTACCTCCCTCCGCGCCCTCGCCGCGCTCCTCGCCCTCTCCAGCCTCGCCTTCCTCTCCGGCTGTCAGACGGGGGGTGCCCGCGTCATCGACTCCTCCGGCCCCGAGACCATCACCTCGCTCGACCAGATCGACATCCAGGACTGGGAAAGCGCCGCCTCCGACATGGTCGATTCGCTCCTCGTCTCCGGCGTGCTCGAACGCGCGCCGACCACGCCCGCCGTCCTCGTCATCAGTCGTATCGTGAACAACACCCAGCAGCAGGTCGACACCGACTCCCTGGTGAAAAAGATCCGCGTCGCGCTCAACCAGACCGGCAAGGTCGCCACCGCCACCACGATCGGCCTCGACGGCCGGGTCGAGGACCCGCTCGCGCGCGATTCCGCCGCCATGGAGCAGTTCATCGAAGGTGAGGAGGGCCCGCGCCTGCCCCAGCCCCATTTCAGCCTCTCCGGCAAGCTCCTCGAAAACCGCACTCGCGCCGGCAGCACCCGCCAGGTCACCTACACCTTCCAGCTCTCCCTCACCGAGATCGCCTCCGGCCTCGCGGTCTGGGAAGACGAGCGTCAAATCACCAAGCAGGGCAAGCGCCCCTCGGTCGGTTGGTAGGGACGGGCAACGATCGGGTTTTTGTCAAAAAGATGGGCACCCACCGTTTGACTGGTGGCGCGGCCGTTCGACGCTTGCCAAAGCGAAGCCACGAAACTAGCGCTCGGGCCTGTCGCTCCAGCAACCCGTTTTTGCCCCCAAACTCGGCGCGTCGAAGCATCGCGAACGGGGGACGCCGAGAGGACGCCATCCGATCGCTCCCATGCCCGCCCATCCATCCCCTGTCGGCTCATCGCGCCTCCTGGCGCCTCTCGCCGGGGCGATCCTCAGTCTTTGGGCCGAGCTCCTCTCGGCTTCGGTCGAGGGTGGCGCCGAGGCTCTCCGCGGGATGCCGTTTTCCCGACTCTATTCCTATGAGGAAATCGGTGAACTCACTCCCGGGGTGAACCTCAGCCACGACGAACTCGGCCAACTCGTCGTCCTGCAGGAGGGCTCGTTTCTCGTTTTCGACGACATCGCGTGGACCGATATCCTCGACCACGACCATCCTCACCGCAACGTCACCCACCTCGTGCGCGGCTCGGACGGGCATACCTATTATGGAGCAAGCGGGCTTTGGGGGCGGCTCGAGCGGCTCGACAACGGTCTCGTCTCCCCCCGCCCCCTCGTCCCCGAGACGCTGCCTCCCTGGGTTGCCAACAACAAGTTCGAGTTTGTCGCCGCGCGCCCCGGAG
>JBKHAU010000019.1:0-12266 GCA_046542725.1 Opitutales bacterium | reverse complement strand
GCGCGGCAAACGGTCCTTTCCCTTCGCCTATGACGAGAAGACCGCTTCGCGGGGCGAGATGCGTTTGGCGGATGGCGGCTTGCTTCGCGACCAGCACACGGGGCAGGTGCAGACCGGACAATTTGGCCTGGGGAAGGATGACCCGGTTTTTCTCTGGGTGTTCCAGACGCAGGACAACTCCTCGGACCTGGGTCCAGGCTTCACAAACGTCACGAGCCACGGCATCTTCAGTTCGTCGCAGGAGCATTGGAACTTCAACGACCCTTCCGGAGATCTTCCCGCATTTTCCCATCTGCGCACCGAAGAGATCGACCAGTTTCATGTCTGGTCGGGCGTGGAAACGAGCAGCGGGGTGGATGAGGGCTCGTTGTCCCTGTATTCGTTGGGCGGCATCATCGTCATTCCCGAACCTTCAGCCCTCGCCCTCCTGACCGCTCTGTGCGTGGGCGCGACGGTGCTGAGGCGGCGGCGCTGACCGAGCGGGCGGGGCCAGATTTCGCGGCGGGAACGATCGCGCGGGCCCGGCCTTGTCTTTTACGCGCGGCTCAGGAGGCTTCCTCCGTATGCTCGATCCCTCTGCCCTCACCACCTATGTGCTCATTGCCGCGACGGTCATCACGTCGTTGATGGCGTTTTCGAATCCCGCGTGGTTGCAGGAGTATGTGCTCGACGTGCAGGCGGTGCGGCGAGGAGAGCACGTCCGGCTCCTCACTTCCGGGTTTTTGCACGCCGACGGAGCGCACTTGGCGGTGAACATGTTCAGCCTCTTCTTTTTCGGCGCGTTGCTCGAGCGGGTGGCGGGACCGGCGGTGCTACTGGCGGTGTATTTCGGAGCGATCGTAGGCGGCGGGTTGCTTGCCCTGGTCCTGCACCGCAAGGAGGATTATCGCGCGCTTGGGGCGTCGGGAGGCGTCTGCGGGGTGATCTTTGCGGCCATCTTCTTTGCGCCGGGCACCGCGGTGTTCATTTTTCCCATTCCGGTGCCGATTCCTTCGTGGCTCTACGCCATCCTCTTCGTCGCCTACTCAGTCTATGGGGCGAAGGTGCAGCGGGACAACGTGGGCCACGACGCACATCTCGGCGGCGCGCTGGTCGGACTGGGGATCGCGACGCTCTTCGCCCCGGCGATCGCGCTGCACAACCCCCTGCTTTACGGCGCGATCGTGCTCGGAGGCATCGGCGCGATGGTGTATCTCGGCTGGGGACCCGGGGGCAAGCGCACGGACGCCTCTTAGGCCCGCCTCAGCTCACGATCCCCCCGGCGGAGAGGAAGATGCCCTTCAGGTTCATCTCGAGGGCCTTGGGGTTGGGCGAGAAGGAGAGCGCGGTCTGTTTGGTGATGCGTCCGGCCTTCACGAGACGGTAGAGGTCCTGGTTGAAGGACTTGGAGCCAATGTCGGCGCTGGCTTCGAGGACCGCCGGGATCTTTTCGAAGTTGCCCTCCGCAATGACCCCGCGGGCGAGGCGGTCGACCATGAAGACCTCCAAAACCGGGAGGCGCGACTGTCCTTCGAGGGCGGGCACGAGGCGCTGGGTGATGGTCGCACGGAGGGAAGAGGCGATCTGTCGCCGCAGTCCCGCGTGCTGGTCCACCGGATAGAATTCGAAGAGGCGCTGCACGGCCTGCTGGGCATTCGAGCTATGGAGCGTGCCGAGCACATAGTGCCCAGTTTCGGCGGCGGAGAGCGCCGTGCTGAAGGTCTCCGCGTCGCGCATTTCACCGACGAGGATGATGTCGGGATCCTGCCGCAGGACGGCGCGCATCCCGAGGGAGAAGTCCGGCACGTCGATGCCCACCTCCCGCTGGTTGATGACCGCCTTGAGGTCCTTGTAGGTGAACTCGATGGGATCCTCCAGTGTCACGATGTGCTTTTCGTACTGGTGGTTGATCCAGTTCAGCATGGCCGCAAGGGTGGAACTCTTGCCCGAACCGGTGGCACCGCAGACCAGGGTGATGCCATCCTTCTGCTTGCAAAGCTCGGTGAGGACCTTCGGCTCGTGGTTGAGCTGCTCGAAGGTCGGCGGCTTGTCCTTCACATGGCGAAAAACCATGCTCGGCGTGCCGCGCTGGTAGAAAGCTGAGACGCGGAAGCGCCCGACGTCGTCGAGATAATAGCTGTAGTCGACCTGATTGTCGTTCTGCCAGCGGTCGAAAAATTGCCCCGGACAGGACTTTTCAACGAAGCGATTGATCTGCGCGTTGGTCAGCTTGTCCATGTCGATCGGCTCGAGCGCACCGTGCAGACGCAGGTAGGCGGGGCTGTCGGTTTTGACATGCACATCGCTGGCACCGTTTTCGACGGCAAGGAGGAGAAGGTTTTCGAAAATTTCGAGCTGGTCGGACATGGCAGGCGGGTGAAGCGCTAATTCATTTGAAATGCAGGCAGCCCGGGCTAGCGTTCGCCTTTTTCGCTCTATTGGAATCGGCATGATCCCCCCCCCACTTGAAGGAACTTTAACCGCCCTCGTGACCCCGTTTGCGGGCGACGCGGTGGATTACGCGGCGCTGCGCCGCCTGGTCCAGCGGCAGATCGACGCAGGCATCAACGGTCTTGTCCCCACCGGCACGACAGGTGAGTCCCCCACCCTCAGCGTAAAGGAGCACCTCGAGGTGATCCGCGTGGTGGTCGAGACGGCGGCTGGGCGGGTCCCGGTCATCGCCGGCACCGGCGCGAACTCCACGGCGGAAGCGATCGAGCTGAGCCGCGAAGCGATCAACCTGGGGGTGGACGGCTGTCTGCAGGTCGCCCCGTATTATAACAAGCCGAGCCAGGAAGGCCTTTACCGACACTTTGCGGCGATCGCCGAAGTCTGCCCCAAGATCCAGGTGCTCTACTCCATTCCCGGCCGCTGTGGCGTGGAAATCGGCATCCCGACGGTGGCGCGGCTGGCCGATGCATTCCCCCACGTCCGCACGATCAAGGAGGCAGGTGGCACGGTCACGCGCGTCCAGGAGCTGCGGGCGGCCTGCGGTGATGCGATCACGATCCTGAGCGGTGACGACGGCCTCAACCTGCCCTTCATCGCGGCGGGCGCGCGGGGCACGATCAGCGTCGCTTCCAACCTCGCCCCCCGTCTCATCGGCCGCATGATCCGCCTCGCCCTCGACGGGGACCTGGCGGGCGCCACCCGTCTCGGGGAGGCTTACCGTCCTGTCCTGACCGACCTGCAGACGCTCGAGGGCAACCCCGTCACGATCAAGACCACCCTGGCCGCCGCCGGCGTGCTGGCACCCTTCCAGGTGCGCCTGCCCCTGTGTGAACTCTCCCCCGCCAATCGCGAGCGGGTGCAGGCACTCCTTGCTCAACTCGATCTCTCCGAAGATGTCGCTTAAAGTCATTCTCTCCGGTGCGCAGGGGCGCATGGGCCGCACGCTCGCGGGCCTCGCCTCCGAATGTGAGGCCGAGGTGGTGGGCGAACTCGAGATGGGCGACCCCCTCGATCAGCTCCCCTGGAACGAGGCGCAGGCAGTGATCGACTTCAGCTTTCATGGCGCGACGCTGGACCTTCTGCGGGCGGCTGAGGCCGCCCGCGTTCCCGTCGTGATTGGCACGACCGGGCACACCTCGGAGGAGCTGGCCGGGATCCGGGAAATCGCGGAGCGCCTTCCGGTGAGTCTGGCGGGGAACTACTCGATTGGGGTCAACCTGCTCATGCACCTTGTCGGCGAAGCGGCCCGTATCCTTCCCGGAAGCTACGCCCCGGAGATCACCGAGATTCACCATCGCCACAAGAAGGACGCGCCGAGCGGGACCGCGATCAACCTCGCCGAGGTGGTCGAAGGGGCGCGCGATTTCCCCGACGGCGCGCGTGTCTATGGCCGCAAGGGCGACACCGGAGAACGCCGCCAAACGGAGATTGCAGTGCATGCGCTGCGCGGCGGCGGGGACAGCGACCGAATCGAGCTCACCCACCGGGCGGCGGATCGGGGCATCTTTGCCCGCGGAGCCTACCAGGCAGCGCACTGGCTCGCGCGGCGCGAGCCGGGGCTCTACTCGATGCGGGACGTGCTCGGGCTGCGATGATCGTTCAGTTGCATGGTACCCTCCTCGAGGCGACTCCCCTCTCCGCCATTGTCGAGGTGCAAGGGGTCGGCTACGAGGTCCATATCCCGGTCACGACGGCTGAACGATTGCCTGCCACTGGCAGAGAGGTGCGCCTCTACACCCTTGCCGTCTATCGCGAGGACAGCCAGGCCCTCTACGGCTTTGCGGAGCGGGCGGAGCGGGACTTTTTCCGCCTCTTGACGGAAAAGGTCTCGGGCATTGGCCCGCGCATCGCGCTGAGCATCCTGAGCAAGCTTTCCCTCGCCATGCTGCGCAGTGCCATCGCTCAAGGCGACGTCGGCCTCCTCGCGAAATGCCCCGGCATCGGGAAAAAGACGGCCGAGCGTCTGGTCGTGGAATTGCGCGACAAGGTCGGTCTCCCGGCCGAAGCGCCCGTGGCGACAGGAAGTGGAATGCCCGCGGCGACTCTCCCGGGTGGCGCAAAGGCAGAAGCCGTCCTCGCCATGATGGCGCTTGGCTACAAGGCCGACGTGGCCGATCGCGCGGTGCGCAAGGCCAGCGCCCAACTAGGCGACGAAGCCACCACCGAAGCCCTCGTCAAGGCAGCCCTACGCTGAAACGGGCGGATCTTGGAGCAGTGCGCGCAGCGCTTCCACCGTGACCGGCTTGGGGAGAATTTTGACCACTCCTTGCTCCCCGAGGTGAGTCGCGTGCGCTTCGCTCACCCGGCTCAGCGCCATGGCGACGAGGAGCGGGGCGGGTGAGTTCTGGTGGGGGCGACGCAGGGCCGTCAGCAAGCGCCCGGTCTCGTCGCCGAGGAAATGCGCTTCGAAGAGGACCGCGTCATAGCGATGGAGTTCGTTGAAGAGCTCGGCGTCCCGCTCGGTGCTCGCAAAGTCGATCACCGCGCCGCGTTCGCGAAGGGCTGCGCAGAGCGTGCGGGCGGCTTCGCTGGCGTCGTCCACGATGAGCAGGCGGCTCCCCCGCAGCGCGCAGCCAGCGGCCGGGGTGGCGGGACTGGCCACCGCTCCTTCCGTCTCTTCGTCCGCCCTGCGGCGGATGGCTTCGCGCAGCCGGCTCAGGCGATGCAGCCCCTCGAGCACCTCGATGCCCGGGAGCTTTGCGCGCGCGCGGTCCGCGGCCTCTGCATCCCCTTCGACGATGAGCAAGGGAAGCCGCCGACCCTGCGCCTGCGCAGCGCGACAGAGGCGGTCCTGCCGCGACGGGGCAAGCGCGGACCATTGGAGCAAGCCCAGCCCCTCGAAGGCCGGGTCGGTCACTTCTTCGAGAAAGGACTCGAAGGCCTCCTCCACGCTGACTTGGAGCCCCCAGCGCTCGAGCGGCCGGCGAGCACTCTCGCCCAGGCCCCCGGGAGTGGCCAAGAGTCGCAGGCGGATGCCGTCGGGCATCGATTCTTCGTCAGCCAATTGGTGGGTGTCGACCAGCGGCAGTTCGATCCTGGCGGTGAAGACGGCCCCCTGGCCGAGCGCGCTCTCGAGACGGATGTCACCATCCATCTCACGGGCCAGAGCGCGAGCAAGGGTCAGTCCCAATCCCGCTCCCTCGAAGGCCCGCGTGCTCGATGCATCGACCTGGGCAAAGGCTTCAAAAATTTGGCGATGGTCGACCGGGTCGATCCCGATCCCGGAATCCGTCACGCTGAAGAGAACCTCGACGCGGCCGTCGTAGGACCGACCGCGATTCACCGCGAGTTCCACCTCGCCCTCGAGGGTGAATTTGCAGGCATTGTCGAGAAGGGGCTCGAGCATCTGCCGCAGGCGAGCCGCATCGACGAGCAGGCGCGTGGGGAGCGTGGGGTCGACTTCGAGGCGGAAGCTGAGTGCCTTTGCTTGAAAACGAGGCAGGGCGTCATCCACAAGGTCTTCGAGAAAGGGCTCCAGCTCGGTTTCCTCGGGATACATTTCGAGCTGGCCGCTGCCCATCTGGGAGAGTTCGAGCATCGTTTCGAGAGCGATGGAAAGGGCTTCGCTGCTCTGCCGGAGGGTCGCGAGGAGCTCTGCCTGATCGGCGTCGAGTTGGGTCTCCCCGAGGAGGGTGCCAAACCCGAGGATGGCGTTCAGAGGGGTGCGCAGCTCATGGCCCATGTTGACGAGGAAAGCGTCTTTCGCCGCGCTCGCACGCAGGGCCGCTTCCTTGGCCCGGGTGAGGTGCTCGCGCGAAGCGACCTCGTGCGTCACGTCCTGCACCACCCCCACGATGCGGTGGACCTCGCCCCGTGTATCGAAGAGTGGGATACGAATGAACTTGGCCACGCGCGGCTCATCCATCCCCTTGGCCATCACCACGTCAACCGATTCGACGGTGCGGCGGGTCTTGAGGACGGCTCGATCCTCCCGCTCGAAGGAGCGGGCGATAGGCGGGGTGAAGAGATCCTCATCGCCCTGTCCGCGCAGCGCCTCGCCGCCCGCGAGCAGCTGGTCAGCGGCGGAGTTGGAGAGGAGATAGCGCAGATCGCTCGCGTCCTTCGTGAAGACCCCCACCGGCAAGTGGTTGAGAACGAGTGAGAGGTGACGGGTGGCGCTGTTGTGTACCGTCACGTCGGTGAAGGTCAGGACGCATCGATCGTTCGAGCCGCTCACCGGGGAGACATCGAGGAGGAGCTCACGTTCCTTGCCGCGGGGCGTCGTCACGATGAGGGGTCGTCGATGCATCGCCCCGCGCAGGCGCAGGGAGGTGCAGACGACTTCGGCCACCTCCGGGTCGACCAGGCCGATCGCCCCGAGAGCGTGCCCTTCCACCGCCTCCGCATCCAGTTCGTTGGCCTCGAGGAAGGCCGGATTGGCGGCAAGAATGGACCCGGAGCGCGGATCGAGGACAAGGGTCTCGGCGGTGGTGTGGGCAAAGGTGTCGCAGTGGCCGGCAGACGGCGCCTGAGCCGCCGTTTCCGCCCGCTGAAGGACGACGACAAGGAGATCGGCGGTCGCCTCGAAAGGCGGATGCAGGAGACGCAGATGGACTCGCTCCCACTCGCCGCTGAGGCGGTTCAGGACGCGGACGGCAGGAAAGCGGTTGACCGCGGGATCGGCGAGGCCGAGCGCTACGGTGCCCCGGTCCTCCTCGTGAAAGAAGCTGAGCCACTCGTCCTCCGCCGGCTCGAAAAGCCTCGTCGAGCCGGGCTCACGCCAGAGGCGTCCACCCATCCCGACACATCGCCACCCGGCAAAGACAACATAGGCATCGCTTACCTGTTCGCAGATCGATTGAACCCATTGTAGTGACTTTCTAGCGACATTGTCCTCGGAGTTCGAGGGGCGTTGCCAGCGGGCTGAGGAGGAGGGGTCGTCAAGGGTCCGGTTCATGCAGGATAAAAGAGGGGGGTGCCCCTGGGGACGGCTGAGGCAACCGCTTGAGAGGGCTGAAAAGCGCTGTTGCCCTGATAGTTCGGCAAAAGACCAGGGCACCTTCAGCGCGCTGCGTCCACTACCGCACATCTGACAGGTTTTTCACCCCCCATCTGAGGCATTGTAAAACACGTAAAAGGACACTGCTGGTGCGCCTTCGACGGGTGGGCAGTCGGGCCCTTACGGCCGCGAGCATACGTCGCCGATCGGAATTCGCCGGGTATTTGGTAAGCAGCTTCTGAATAATGGCTTGCGAGTGGACGAAAGGTGAAGTCCGGCCGGTTTGTTACGATTTCAGAGAGGCATGAAGCTCCACCGACCAGCGAACCGTGCGAGACACGGCTTCACCCTCGTCGAAGTGCTGATTTCGATGGTGCTGGTGGCGGTCGCTTTTGCCGGTGCGACGGCCGCCCTCATCCAGGGCAACCGCATCATCGGCGACGCCCGTCACTCCACCCGCGTCGCGCAGGTCATTCAGAGCCAGACCGAGGCGCTGAGGACAGAAACCTTCGACGACCTGCTGGCACGGGCCGACCCCACCGAAGAAAAATGGAAGAGCGAATCGATTGCTCTCCAGGGCAGGTTCGCGAGTCGCTTCGGTGACGTCTACACGATGCAGCAGCAACTGCGGTGGCTCGACCACAACCACGATGCGCAAGCCGACCAGATCGAGATCTACGTCGAGGTGAAATGGAACGACAGCCGAGGCCGGGAGCGCGCCCAGAACCACTTCACCCGTTTCACGCGTGACGGACTGAATGACTACTTTTACCGGGCCTTTTAAGCATGCGAGCCGCCTTCCCCACCCCCTCCGCAAGACGCCTTCGGACCGCCCGCGCCGGCTTCACGCTCGTCGAGATCCTCATCGCCATGACCCTCTCCGCGCTCGCCCTTACCGTGACCGCGAGCGGCCTGCTGGCTCTGGGCAAAGGTTCGGAGAGCCTCCTCAACTACTCCGAGATGAACACCGAGAGCCGCGCGGCGCTCGAACTTCTGGGGCGCCACCTTCGCTCCACCCAAGACGTCAGTGCAGCGAGCGCGACAGGCTTTGTCATCACGCGCCTGGATAGCGCGGGACAGCCACAAGACCTGCGCTACAACTACGAAGCGGACAAGGGCACCCTCACCGTGACCGACCTGGCGACCGGCGACGCGGAGATCCTCCTGCGTGACGTCAGTTCACTGACCCTCGCCTACTACACTCTTCAGCAGGCGCCGACGAGCAATGCGCTCGAGGTGAAACACGTGCAACTCGAAGCGGAACTGGAGCGCCAGGTCCTCTCTGTCGCCAATCGCAACTACATCATCTCCGCCCGCTTCATGCTGCGCAACCGGCGCGTGAGCAACTGAAGAGACCGGCGCCGTCTCGCTTCCACCCTTTCCTTTTACCAACGATCATGCACCTCCAGAGCCGCCGCGGATCCGCCCTTGTTGCCACCGTCCTTCTTGCCATCATGCTCGCCAGCATCTGTGGCGCCTACCTCGAAACGGTCCGCCAGGAACTTATCCAAACGCACCGCTCACGCATGCTTCTGGAGGCAGTCAACGTGGCGGAGATCGGGGCGGAGGACGCTCTCTACGCGTTGACGAGTGGAGACTGGAGCGGATGGACAGCCGGCAGCGAAGGCTATTCGCGCCGGACCGAACTCCCCTTTTCCCATCAAGGGGAAGAACGCTACACCGAGACCTTTGTGCGCACCTCCGTGCTCGACCGTCCGGTGATTGTGGCGGAGGGGTGGATCAAGCATCCCATGGGCTTTGAAGTCCGGCGCCAGGTGCGGATCGACCTCTCCACCGGCGGTGTATTCATGAACGGACTGACGGCGCGCGACCAGGTGCGGATGAACGGCAACAAGATCAATGTCGACAGCTACGACTCGGCGGCAGGGCCCTACAATCCCATCTCCAACCGGCGGGACAATGGCTCCGTCGCCAGCGTGAATGTCCTCGTCGATGCGGTCGATCTGAACAACGCGGACGTCTTCGGATTTGTCGCGACTGGCGGTGCCCCACCCTCGGTCGGTAAGAACGGCAGCATCATGGGCTTCTCCACCCCCTCCGGCACGAAGATCGATCCGACGCGGGTCGCGACGGACTTTTATGCTGAATTCCCCGCCGTGGAAGTGCCTGCCCTCTCCGCGCCGGAAACGAGCGTGAGCGGTTCAACCCTGAACAAGGCGGAGTATCACCTGTCTTCCCTGAAAGTGGCCGGCAAAGACACGCTGAACATTGAAGGCGACGTCGTCATGGTGATCGAGGGCGACCTGACCGTAAAAGGCAAAATCAACATCAACTTTGCCAGCAGCCTCACGCTCTATATCAGCGGCGACATCGATGTCGGAGGCAACGGCATCGTCAACCTTGCCCCCGACAGCAAGCCGCGCGACGTCGTCATCTATGGGACTGCCCCCGATGATGGCAGTCAGAGGATCAAGCTGTCCGGCAACGGCGCAATGCAGGCCGCGATCTATGCTCCCTTTGCGGACGTCGAAATGAAGGGCAGCGGCAGCAGCGGCACCCTCATGGGGGCCGTCGTGGCCAACCACATTCTGCTCACCGGTAACTTCGAATTCCACTACGACGAGGACCTGCGCAATTTCGCGAGCGACGATCGCTTCGAGATGGAGAGCTGGCGTGAATTGACCGAGGCGGGCTCGCAGTATGCGAATGTCTCTGCGCTGCGCAACGGCGGCCTGTAGCCCCCCTGTTTCGCAGCGGTGCCTAAAACTCCGCAGAGGAGGCGTTTTTGGCGGGCATAAGTCGTCGGTAAAGGGCCGCGGTCGGTTCCCAAACAAGGCCGACGGGAACGTCGGCGCTTCCGGCCTCACTCGTCCTGCGCAGCGTCCTGCCACCGTAGGCTCAGGACATGTTCCTGCGCACAAACCCCGCATGCTTCGCCGGCGAGGTCCACGCGGCGCGGACGAAAAACCGCTTCCGCCTCAGGCCGCCGTCTGCCGTCGCTTGATCTTCGGCTTGGCGCCCGAGTCGACGACGGGACGGCCGATGACCACTTCTTCCACGTCCTTCATTTCGGGCAGCTCATACATGATTTCGAGCATGAGCTTTTCCATGATCGAGCGCAGGGCGCGGGCCCCTGTCTTGAGGCGAACGGCCTTCTCCGCGATCGCGATGATCGCCTCGCGCGTGAAGGACAGCTTCACGTTTTCGAGGGCAAAGAGCTTCTCGTACTGGCGGGTGAGTGCGTTGCGCGTCTTCAGGAGGACGTGCTCGAGTTGTCCAGCATCCAATTCGCGGAGGACGGACACGACCGGCAAACGACCGATGAACTCGGGGATCAGCCCGTAGCGCACGAGGTCTTCGGGTTCGATCTTGGCAAGCACGTCGGCCTCTTCGACTTCCTCGCGCTGATGCACTTCCCACCCCACCGCGTTGGCGCCGAGACGGCGGCGGATGATGTTCTCCATCCCGACAAAGGCACCCCCGCAGATGAAGAGGATGTTGCTCGTGTCGACCTTGACGTATTCCTGGTTCGGGTGCTTGCGCCCGCCCTGGGGGGGGACATTGCACACGGTCCCCTCGAGGATCTTGAGCAGGGCCTGCTGCACACCTTCGCCCGAGACGTCGCGCGTGATCGAAACATTCTCCGTCTTGCGACCGATCTTGTCGATTTCGTCGACGTAGATGATGCCGCACTCCGCCCGGGAAACATCGAAGTCGGCCGCCTGGAGGAGGCGCAGGACGATGTTTTCGACGTCCTCGCCGACATAGCCGGCCTCCGTCAAGGTCGTCGCATCGGCGATCGCAAACGGCACGTCGAGGAGATCAGCGAGCGTGCGGGCGAGATACGTCTTCCCGCTGCCGGTCGGCCCGAGGAGGAGAATATTGCTCTTCTCGATCGAGACGTCGGCGAGATCCTCGCTCACCGTGGCCTCGCGACGCACTTCCGCGGCAAGGCGTTTGTAATGATTGTAGACGGCCACGGAGAGCACCTTCTTGGGGTGCTCCTGTCCAATCACATACTCGTCGAGCGAGGCCTTGATCTCGGCCGGGCGCATGAGGTTGAAGGGTTCCCCACGCTCGCCGGAGGGAGCGGGCGCTTCCTTCAGCTCCCGGTCGATGATCGTCTTGCAGACATTGACGCAGGAATCGCAGATGTAGACGCCGGCAGGGCCGGCAATCATCTTGCGCACCTCGTTTTGCGACTTCCCGCAGAAGCTGCAGAAGGTCATTTTGGAGGACTTCGCCATGCCTTATTTGCTCTCCAGCTTTCGAAACTCGATGACGTGGTCGACGATCCCGTACTCCTTGGCCTGCTGTGCGGTCATGTAGAAGTCGCGGTCGCTGTCCTTCGCAATGCGCTCGACTTCCTGGCCGGAATGTTCCGAGAGAACTTCGTTGAGGGTCTGGCGCCAGCGCAGGATCTCTTTCGCGGCAATTGAAATATCGGAGGTCTGACCGGTCGCGCCGCCAGTGGGCTGGTGGATCATCAAACGGCTGTGGGGCAGCGCATAACGCTTGCCGGGAGTGCCGCCGGCGACGAGCACGGTCGCCATGCTGGCCGCCTGGCCCATGCAGTAGGTTTTGATGTCACAGCTGAGGAAGCGCATCGTGTCGTAGATGGCCATGCCATCGGTGATGCTGCCGCCGGGGCTGTTGATGTAGAGCTGGATGTCCTTTTTCGCATCCTCCATCTGAAGGAGCAGCATCTGCGCGATGACACCGTTGGCGACGAAGTCATCGATCGGCGTGCCGATGAAGATGATGCGGTCCTTGAGCAGGCGACTGTAGATGTCCCAGCTCTTTTCGGTCCGGCCGTCGCTTTCGACGACATGAGGAAGAGGCAAATAGTAGCTCATAGGGGCTTGGCTTGCAGATCAAATGGCGGTAACCGCATTGTTACGCTCAGGCCTCGGTGGGCGCAATGCCATCGACGATT